>CALBWK010000086.1 GCA_937969415.1 uncultured Saprospiraceae bacterium
TCTGGCCTAGCGCCATCCACAAGATAAAATATCACCTTTCTGCTCATATAGCATTGTCATTCAACGCCTCTAACATATCACTATATGGCTAAAAACTAGTGTCTATAAGGAGAAAATAGAACCTTCCTCTGCCAACTCAAACCCAGTGGATCCGAAGTCTATATACTCCTCACTCTTAGAGTTGAGCAGCGGGTTGGTGTGGTTAAGGTGAATAAAGTGCACTTTGGCTTTATCTTCTGGAGATATGTTCTTTAGTAAACTCAGGCTCTCCTCGATGAAGGGATGCGGTATCTGACTCATATCTCGACCCCAGATTTCGCCATTGCGATAGAAGGTGCCATCAAGAAAGGCTAGATCTACTTCTCCAATCAACTGAGCAATATCTGTATCCCACTTAGACCATTTATCTATATCGGGAATGAAGAGTATCTTCTGATGAGCTGTCTCTATGCGATACCCTACCGTCTCAGAAAATTCATCACGATGGGGCACTAGAAAAGGTTGGACCTTGAGTCTACCCTCCGCTAAACTAATTGTCCCTGCATCGGACAATTCTTGCAAAGCTATATTCCCGAGGCTGACCAACTGACTCCAAGGCCCGTTTGTTTTTAGATAGTCTTTCATTCGAGGCATCGTATAGACATCAATAGCATCAGCACCCATCGCTTCCCTACCGAGATGCATTAATCCAGTATAGTGGCCCATATGTGCATGGGTCAAGAAAATTCCCTCAAGATCGTAATTAGTAGCATTAGATCTAGTCAACACTTGCAGTTGATCTTTGAAGTCAGGCGTTGCATCAAAGAGCCAGGCTTTTTGGGTTATAGCATCTCGAATACCGAGAGAGGAAACCAATTTTCTTTGCGACTTGTCAGACCAAAGACTGGTGCAACAGTCTTTTTTACAATTGGCTTGTGGGTAGCCAGCATCTTGGGCGATGCCGAGTACTATCAATTCTAATTCTTGATCACCAGAAAAGACTTTAGAGGAGACTTGTTTGGAAGAGCAAGCTATTAGAATGAGACCTGTAGAAAGTAAAACTTGGATAATCCATTTCATAGTTTGAAGATACCATTAGGATTGATTCATTTGTTTAAAAAATCCTTTAACTTCAATTTTTCTCCTTTCAACTTTGAGTTTTCAATGTACCCATTTGATTTTATTTCAAAAATATCAACTCTACCATTTGCAATGTAAGGAATGTGATCGGCTAACATAATTACTGTATCCAAATTCATTGTTGTATCAAACTCAAAATTCAGAGATTCACTTTTTAAATATTGTGAATTAAGTTCATATGATGAATCCAAACTATCAACATTTATTGTTATTGTTCCGTAAATATCAGAAAAGTAATTATTAAGCACTTTCCCTGCCGAATTCAAAAGACTTACGCTATACAGAATAATTGCCTTATCATCCATTCCCTTAACTTCCATATAAATCGGGAATGTGGAATCTTTCGAGTAAGATTTAATAATAACCCGATTTTTTTCTATTGCATTTAACTTGTGATTAGAAATTTCTCTTTCGAACCCGGAGTATTGCAATATCAGTTTTCTTTTCTTGACGAGATACTTCCCTTGACCTCTTTGACCATAACCAATTACATCAGTCCAATCAGTTCTTGAGAAAGTTGAGTCCTGAAAAAAGGATATATCAGTACCAGCAAAGTATATCACTCCGTCCTGATATGCAGAAGTATAATGGGAATGCAATTGTCTTTGACATCCAATAAGTCCAATAATTAGGCTGAATAGTATCAATATTATTTTACCGAATAGTGCACTTTGGCTGCACGGTAAAAGTCTTATTTGCTGTAACAAAAGCAAATAAAATGACAGAAATGTTCACAGGACTTAGCATTTATGACTTTCAGGAACAATTCGGTGATGATGAATCATGCATCGATGCTCTGGTCAAACTCAAGTGGCCGGATGGATTCAAGTGTAGATATTGCAGCTATGGCAATTATTGCAAGACAAAGAGATATGGGGAACGGAGATGTTGTTCCTGCAAGAAACCAGAGTCCGCCACAGCTCACACGTTATTCCACAAATTGAAATTCCCTATCCACAAGGCATTTATGATGATTTACCTGATATCAACCACAAAGAAGGGAATATCAGCCTTGGAGCTACATCGCAAAATGGGAGTCCATAAACGGACAGCGTTGTTATTCAAGCGGAAAGTGATGGCATCAATGTCATCACTTTTGTTGTTTAAGATGGATGGTGAGGTCGAAGTGGATGAAACCCACGTTGGAGGAAAGGGTAAAGTGAAAAGAGGCAGGGCCAAGGGTGACAAGAAGCTCGTAGTCATAGGCATACAGCGTTCTGGCAAGGGTATATCAAGAGCTTATGCAAGACAGATAGATAATGCTGGAGTGAAGGAACTGAAGCCATTTTTTCAAGATCACATCGCCAGAGAAGCACAAATAAAGACAGATGGATGGAGGTCTTACAGGAGTTTAAGAAAGAAGGGGTGGAATATCACACAAGAGAAATCAGATGGAGGAAAGAACTTCGATGCGCTACACAGGTTCATCATGAATTTCAAAGCTTGGCTGAGAGGGATATTTGGAAGTGTGAGAGACTTGCAACCTTACTTGGACGAGTATGTGTTCAAGTTCAACAGACACAAATTGAAAGGAGGCATCTTCAACATCTTGCTAAAGAGAATGGCAAACTATCCACCTAGGACTAGAAAAGAAATTTTTAGTGTAACTTAAGTGGGTGATTCGGTTTTTTTTTATAAATTGTTAATCTAAACCCAACAATGACCCCCATCATTGAACCAATTGATGAAGAAATTCGTCTAGACGAAGTACGTCTAGAATCGAACGAAAAGCTAACTAACTTAGATGTTCTGAGGTTAGACTTAGCGGTTATGTTTAAGTATGCAGTAAATACAGGGAAGGAATTACCAACCAACCTGACACTATCAGACGATAGCGATTACGCTACTCTCATTTCTGAATACAACGCCTTACGCAAGATCATCCATCCAGTTACTCCTGAGTCTATACTATATCTGAACGCAGAGTTGACACACGTTGGCAAAGATGGCAAGTGGTACCTCATTCCCATCTTTACTAAGTGTATCGTCCTTGCAGGTATAGCCTTATTAGTTCTAATTAGTGTCAGTATGCATCCAGTTGTCAATGAAGTCAATCAGCAAGCTGGCTTATTAGATTCCTCAGGACATACTTTACTATTCAATCTACTATTCATCTGTGCTTCTTCGCTTCTCGGTGTGATGTTCTATTTACTAAAGACAGTAGGAGAAAAAATAAAAACCACCACCTTATTACCCCACGATAATATAGAACTAAATGCTTCCATTCTCATAGGCGTTATTTCAGGCTTTATTATTACCGAACTATTTACACTAACGAACGATCATCTTGAAAATAATTTCTTAGTGATACATAAAATGACTTTGGCCTTGCTAGGTGGATTTTCCTCTGATGCTATATTTTCTATCCTTCAGGGAATCGTCGATAAATTCAGAAAAATGTTTTCTCCGTAGTCATAATTTGAAAAATTGAAACAATCTAATATATTTTTTAACCCCTAAATATTTTTAAAAATGGCAGAACATACGATTCTTGTTAACGTAATTGGCAGTGGCCCTCATCTCAATTTCAAAGAAGGTGCTAACGTAGCTGATGGAGAACATTTTCTCTCTGATGTACAGAATGGTGATACCGTAGTGTGGCGAAAAACAGAAAATTCTGGAATATGGTCCTTCGAAGGAGTTTCCCTATACGATACTGCAGACAACGTCAACCTACTGGCTGATGTGGTTGCTACAAGGGACACAATAACCGCTAGAGTTGTGGACCCACAAGCTGGCACGAAACATGGAGACCTAGTAGAGCAGTTTTTTGTGCATTACAAGGCAACTGAAGATGGCCCAGTCATCAAAGAAGATCCTAAGTTGAGGATAAGATCTGCAACTTAAATGACTACTCGGATTTCGGTATATATAATTTGCAGTACTCTCCTATTTGTATGCGACCATTTATTTGGACAAAACCAAAAGGTCGCAGACAGTATTAAACTATTTATAAATGAAATACCAAGATCCGATACTCAGTATCTTTTCCTCTTAGAAAATCTTGCCTTTAATGAGCAAGATCCAATTCTAATGGAGCAATATGCTGACCTACTTATTGTTGAAGCAAAGAGAGATTCCATAGACAGACATATCCATGCTGGCTTAACGTACAAAGGCAACGCAAAACTTAGGCAAGGCAACTTGGAAGAAGCATTGGAATCTCTCTTTGAAAGTATACAATATGCAAAAAAAGAAGAAAGTATTAGCAACCTAGGAAAATCCTATTCCAATATAGCAGATATATACTCTGAGAGTGGCAACTCAGAAAATGCAAT
>CALBWK010000087.1 GCA_937969415.1 uncultured Saprospiraceae bacterium
TGCGCTCCACTTTCCTTCATTATCCGTATCGCAGACTCTAAGGCCAACTCAGAATTGCCTTGATACGATCCGAAAGGTAAATCTACCACAACCAATGAGCGCTCCACCGCTCTGATTACAGAGGTTGCATGATATATCATCTGATCTAGAGTAATAGGAAGCGTTGTTTCATGACCTGCAATAACATTGGAAGCTGAGTCACCGACCAATATTACATCTATGCCTGCAGCATCTATTATCTTTGCCATACTGAAATCGTAGGCTGTCAACATACTTATTTTCTCTCCGGCATCTTTCATCCTTTTGAGAGTATGGACAGTCATTCTCTTTGCATCTTTGCTTACTGCTGACATTCTTTATTTGTTTCTATGATGAGCAAGATATAAAACGTCGCATATAATTACCATAATTATTATTTGACTTAATTTCGCGGTCTATGAGATATATCCTAGCTTTTATACTTTTCTCTGCATTCATTTTCCTAGTCAGTTGTGACAACACCCTAGATATAGTTGAAGAATCCGGTGATATACCAGTAGTTTATGGCTTCTTGTCAGGCTCAGATACCATTCAGTTAATAAGAGTCGAAAGAGCTTTTATTGATAAAAATACGTCAGGATTAGAGCTGGCTCAGGATCCTAATAATTTCTTCTATGACGAAAGCACTACTGTGAGTCTCGTTAATATGGACACTCAAGAGGAGTTTGCGCTAACAAGGGTAGATGGTAATGAGATTGGTTATGTAAGAGATGAAGGTGTTTTTGCAAATAAGCCTAACTATCTTTACAGCTTAGATACTGAAGAACTCAATATTGATCCTGATAATACAGAGACAGTATATGAGCTCCAGATTCAAAGACCAGGAGACCTACCGCTAGTAACGGCGAGGACTTTACTGGTAGGTGAATCGAGGATAAGAAGACCACTAGAATCCAATCCTACAATAGATTTTGGCAATTATATAAATCCTGTCCTTTTTATTTGGCGTAAAGGTTCAAATGCCAAGATATATGATATCAACTTACGATTCAATTACCAAGAAAGAGTAGCCAATAGCGGTGACGATTGGATTAATAAATCAGCGACCTGGGTAGTAGCTCAAAATATTGAGGATCCAGACAATTCAACAGAATCTACATTAGAATACAGTGAACGAGCAGAGCAGTTTTATAATTTCGTAGCCAATGCTATCCCTGTTGATGAAACGCTGATAAGAAGAGCAATCGATGTAGATGTCCAAATTATAGGCGCTGGAGGAGGAGTCAATGAAGCAGATCAAGTTGATATAGTAGAATATATCAGAGTAGAAGGTGCCAACTTAGGTATCACATCTACACAAGTAGTCCCTTCAGTCACAAATCTTTCTGAGGGTAGAGGCATCCTGGGCTCTATCTATACAACATCATTAGAAAGTGTGAGATTGACTGATCTATCTAGAGACTCTCTTATCAATGGAGAAAGGACCCGAAATCTTAACTTCCAATAAGAAATTAAGACTTTTTGTCAGCCCATTAGGCATCATAGCCTACTCTTGTCAGTCTTACTTAGCCCATATTAGTACATTTTGTCATAAAACCCAGAAGGCACACCGTTTGATAGGGTATGTACGTATTACAATCTTTAAAACAGAAATTTAAAAAATACAAATGGGTAAAATAATTGGAATAGACCTCGGAACTACTAATTCAGTTGTTGCTGTAATGGAAGGAAATGAGCCCGTTGTCATTCCTAATGACGAAGGAAGAAGAACTACGCCATCAGTAGTTGCATTTTTGGATAATGGTGAAAGAAAAGTAGGGGATCCTGCTAAAAGACAAGCTATCACTAATCCTACCAAGACCATAGCCTCTGTGAAGAGATTTATGGGACAGCGATTTGAGGAATGCGCTAAAGAAATAAAGCGTTCGGCCTTTGACGTTGTGAAAGGAGAAAACAGTACTATAAGAATCAAGATTGATGATCGCCAGTACACACCTCAAGAGATATCAGCAATGGTACTTCAGAAGATGAAGAAAACCGCTGAAGATTTTCTAGGATCAGAAGTCACTGATGCAGTTATCACTGTACCAGCATATTTCAATGATTCTCAGAGACAAGCTACAAAAGAAGCAGGCGAAATTGCAGGATTGAATGTCCAGAGAATTATAAATGAACCAACTGCGGCGGCCTTAGCTTATGGTCTGGATAAAAAGAATCAAGATTCTACGATAGTAGTATACGATCTGGGTGGAGGTACATTTGATGTATCAATTCTAGAGTTAGGAGATGGAGTCTTTGAAGTCAAATCTACAAATGGAGATACTCACTTAGGGGGAGATGACTTTGATCAAGTTCTTATTGACCATCTCGCAGAGACTTTTATCAAGCAAGAAAATATAGATCTTAGAAAAGATCCTATGGCACTACAACGTCTTAAGGAGGCTGCAGAAAAAGCTAAAATTGAACTTTCAGCTTCTGCTGAGACAGATATTAATCTCCCTTATGTGACTGCAGTAGACGGAGTACCTAAGCACTTAGTACTTAAGTTATCTAGAGCGAAGTTCGAGCAGCTGGCAGATTCTCTAGTAGAGAGAACGTTAGAACCTTGTAAGGAGGCACTTAAAGATGCTGGATTATCTATAACTGACATTGATGAAGTTATACTGGTAGGAGGTTCCACAAGAATCCCTAAGATTCAAGAAACGGTAGAAAAGTTCTTTGGCAAGAAGCCTAACAGATCGGTCAACCCAGATGAGGTTGTTGCAGTAGGTGCTTCTATACAAGGGGGAGTATTGAGTGGTGATGTACAGGATGTCCTACTTCTTGATGTAACGCCACTATCTATGGGAATAGAGACAATGGGTGGTGTTTATGATGTAGTTATCGAAGCCAACTCTACTATTCCTACTAAGAAGTCTAAGACGTATTCTACTGCTGCTGACAATCAGCCTAGTGTAGAAATTCACATTCTTCAAGGAGAAAGGCCTATGGCGCAGCAAAACAGAACTGTTGGTCGATTTATCTTAGGAGATATACCACCAGCACCTAGAGGCGTGCCGCAGATAGAAGTAAGCTTCGATATGGATGCCAATGGTATTCTCAATGTGTCGGCAAAAGACAAGGGCACAGGCAAAGAGCAAACGATTAAGATAGAAGCATCTACTGGTTTGTCTAAAGAGGAAATAGAGAAGATGAAGGCAGAAGCTGCTGCCAACGCGGATACTGATAAGCAAGCAAGAGAGGATGCTGATAAGATAAATCAGGCAGACAGCCTTATCTTCCAGACAGAAAAGCAAATGTCTGAATATGGTGATAAGATACCAGAAGATAAGAAGGGTGCCATAGAGACAGCATTAGCAGAACTCAAGGAAGCGCATAAGTTGCAGGATATAGCTCAAATAGATACAGCATTGGAAAAAATGAATACAGCTTGGCAAGCAGCTAGTCAAGATATTTATGCTGCTTCTCAAGAAGGTGCTACAGCAGATCCAGGAGAAGCTACAGCAGATGCGGGTAATAAAGACGGAGGAGATGGAAAAGAAGAAGTAACCGATGTCGAGTTCGAAGAGGTAGATGATAAATAAACTGCTATACAAAGCAGATAAAGTTATTGAGGCGAGCAATTTTTTGTTCGCCTTTTTTTATTTCAGTAGACGACTGTTCAAGTTTTCATCGAAGTTGCACATTTTCATATTTGATGATATGGATAATCTTCTATTTGCGATCAAGTCATAGATTAAGTTAGCAAATTTCTTAGGGGTATATCTAATTATCATTTGAAAGAGACGAGGACCATTTATCGTCTCAAGGATTTTGAGTACAGCCTCCGATTTGATATAGATGCGATTTCCAGTTTTGTAGACTATTGTATGCTTCTCTTTAATGTAGTGGGTATCAATCGAGTTTTTAGCTGTTACAGATTTGAGATACGCATAGTGGAGAGCGGACTTCGAGTCCATTCTGTCAAGGTAGAGTACTGCACGGTTACATAAAATGCAATCCCCATCTACAAATACAATATGTTGTTGTGTTTGTTGCATATAAAAAAAGCTATCCCTTGCGAGATAGCTTCTTTTGTGTGCTTTTAGTTTTTAGGTAACAGTTCATTTATTATCCTATCGGCTTTGTAAATGTATTTCATAGCCGCGTGGATGCCACCCGCGTGGACAGAAACTGATCTATTAGATTCTTCGTCAAATATAAAATTGCCAGGCAGAGACTCAATATTGCCGTCGAAAATCAATCCTACTGCTTCTCCTTTCTGGTTAATAATGGCACTGCCAGAATTACCACCAATTATATCATTGGTAGAGACAAAGTTGAGTGGAGAGCGGAGGAGTTCAGAAGGAGGGTTCATCCATTTGTCTGGAAGAGCCCAAGGAAATACACCACCATTAGAGTAGTGTCTGTCATACATCCCATAATAGGTAGTCATTATAGGCGCTGTTGTACCATTATAATCGTATGACTTGACCAATCCATCACTTATTCTTAAGGTAAAAGTAGCATCAGGAGGTAATGAAGTGCCAAAAACATTAAAAGCTTGATTAGCGATTTTTGTTTCTAATGACCTTCTATAGGCAGAAGATGCACCGAAAGCCTCATTGGCTTCTTGGTATCTATTAACCATAGCCTCTGAAGCTTTTATCATAGGATCTTTTGACTTAGAGATTTTCTTGTCCTTTGATAAAAGTTTTTCAACGCCTCTTCTTCCATTAAGGAAAGTAGAATTCTGAAATAGATTATCGACAAATCCATCTATAGTCATTCCACTTAAAATTCTTGTAACAGTATTATCACCTTGATAAATATTACTCTTGACTTCATTTAGAAGCAAAGCGAGCATTTTCTTTTCCTTTTCCTTGTCAAGTGCTTCAGCTAGGCCTAGTATAGATTCTTTTGCAGCACTTATCTCCGTAGCGTCTGCTTTATTATCTACCATAGATTTGTACTTAGCTACCTCATGCATTAAAAGAAAAGCGTTACCTCTGAGTGCCGACGGGCCGAGAAGATTAATAGCCCAAGCATGGGGGTTTAGTTTCTCATATTCATTAGATAGCTCAGACCAATAGTTTAGTCCGCCAGATTCGGCCTTAATTTTTTCTTCCATAGCTTCTTTGCGACCCATAAACTTTGAGTTATGCAGGCCACCCATAATTCCTTTATATGCTTTTATAGAGTTACTAAGGTTATTGATAGTACTCAATAATTCTTGTGCTTCCCTTACCTTGCTGGATTCGGTTTTCATTATGTTATACTCTCCCAGCATCATATCCCTTCGATTAGTCAACCAAGTCAATAGATGCTTAAATCTATAATCTCTATCAAATTCTAGCTGAGCTACAGTTCTATATCGTTCTGTTCTTCCTGGGTTACCTATTACAAATACAGGTGTGCCTTCTTCGATTCCATCTATATTGAATTCATAGTAATTGTCCGAAGTGTCTAGTGGCTGGCCGTTCTCATCATATGCTCTCCAAAAGGTGCAATCTAGATTGTATCGCGGAAAAGTAAAGTTGTCAGGATCTCCGCCATAAAAACCTAGATCATTTTCAGGAATGAGTACCAATCTGATATCTTCAAATTTCTTATAACCGTACAAGGAATATTTGCCACCTGAATAAAAAGAAACAGTTTGAAGTCTTAGTCCTGCCCACTCAGCTTTTTGCTCATATTCAGTTTGTATGGTCTTAAGCATTTCTTGAGCTTTAATAAGTGCATCGCTGTCATCAGAAGCCATAGACTTTGCTTTAAGTACACGAGGGGTAATGTCTTCAACCTTGATCAATTGTTCGACAAACAGATCATCTACTCTCCTTTCATCTTCTAAGTTAGTGGCGTAGTAGCCATTTTCGTCAAAATTCTCAGTGCCTTGCTGGACCGAAATGGCAACATCCCTACTGCAATGGTGATTGGTCATAATGAGACCATCTGGAGATACAAAACTTGCTGAACACCAAGAGGCAAAGCGCAGTGACGACTTTCTGACGTCATCAAACCAAGCTTGGTCGACATCCATATCATAAGCTTCCTTGAACCATTCTGTAGGTGGTTGTTCGAAAGTCCACATTCTTCCAAAATCATAAGGTGAAACTTCCTCTTGAGAGTAAGAGGGTACACTTGCTATTAACAACGAGCCTAACAAGAAGAGTAATTGTATTTTCATTTTTAGAGTCATTTGAAACATTCTTAATCAAAAACATCATCAAAATACCAAAATACTTGCTCTCGCTTATCTTGTTCTTATTTATCTTTTGTCCAAAGGTTAAAGTGTACTTGTAATAGTCTGAAAATCAGATATTTAAGAGTACTGTATTGCCTAGGACAAACATAGGTCAGTCTATAAATTGAATTTCGTAGACTAAGTATTAATTTTACTGTACTATCGAAGAAGATTTTATTATATATGTTTTTTGAACATATGTATAAAAAGCTGATTAACAACAGTATATTTGAGAAATCATATATACTAGCACTATCGTTGTCTATTTTAATCAATAACCAAACGCGTAAAATGAATTACCGCAATTTGATGATCAAGTTCTTTGCTATTTTAGCATTAAGTGGCTTCTCAAACCTTTCTTTTGCTGACGGAGGCGACTTCTCTACTTCATCTGTCCATTTTGATTTAGATGCTTGTTCTTCCTTTATTACTCAAGGAACTAATAGTGACTACAGTGAATTTACTGCTACAATTGATAATGCAGCTTCTTGTTTGCAGTTAGATGTTGTCGGAGGAAATCTCTATAGAATTTCACCAATGATAAACCCACATTCGTGTACTGAGGGTATTAATGGATCTAATGCAATGTGTGTAAGCTCATTAGCTACTTGTGATTATGATGCAGGGCATATGAGATCAGTAAAATTCGATTTATTGGTTACTCCAGGAACTGATGGAACTGGAACATTAAGTGGATTATCATTCTATGAGCAAGCTCCAGAGACGTACACTTGGATCCAAGGTCCTACAGGACTTAATAATTATCCTACTCAATATGGAGTAAGAGTACTCAGAGATGGAGCTGAGATCTGGAGAAGTGAAGGTAACACAACAACTACGGGTTGGACATTAGAGTCTTTCAGCTTCTCTGGTGATGACTTTACAGTAACCAGTCCAGCAACATTTACTTTCGAGTTTCTTGGATATTGTATAGTTGGAAATGGATCTGATGTTACAGCTTGGGATTTAGATGAAATATCTGTTCAAGCTAGCTGTGGAGATCCTATAGATGGTGGTAATCTAACCTTAGCGGGTGGTATTATGAACACCTCTACTTGTGTTGGATTAGGCACTAGTACACCTATACAGACTGAACTTACTGGCGCTGTCGGTCCAAATTCAGGTTACGTCATTACAGATATCGATGGAACTATATTAGGACTTCCTACCGCTCCTCCATTTGACTTTGAAGGAGCAGGTGCTGGTGCTTGTTTAGTATATCACATTTCTTCTACAGGTGCATTGACAGGACTTTCGCTAGGTGCAGATTTGGCAGAAATTACTGGCTGCTTTGATTTATCTAATAGTGTACGAGTTGACAGATTTACTGCAGATGGAGGAACAGTTTCTACACCAAACGGAAGTGAGATTTGTGCTTCAGGCAATAACTTATTAGATATTTCTGTAAGTGGTGTAATAGGATCTTCAAGACTTCTGATTACAGATTTAAACGGCAATATTCTTGCCTTACCTTCTGGCTCACCGATTGATTTATCTAACATCAACGCAACAGAATGTTTGGTTTGGAATCTAGGGTATAACGGTAATATCGCTGGAGTTGCTGTAGGTCAGAATGCAAACAATATAACTGGGACATGTTTTGATTTATCAAATTCGATTGCTGTCTCTAAAACAGTTGTAGATCCTGGTGTATTATCTACTAACGGTGTGACATTTGTCAATATTTGTGAAGGTAATGGTGCTTCCAACATCATCAATACTACATTAAACGATGTACAAGGTAGCTCACAATTAATACTAACAGATGCGAATGGAAATATCATCAATGCCAACCTTTCATCTCCAATAGATTTTTCAGGTTTCGACTCTGCTACATATTTTATTTACAATGTGGCCTATGATGGAAATATAAATGGTCTTTCTAATGGAGCTAATATCAATAGTCTCTCAGGAGATTGTGTTGGACTTTCAAATTCTATCGAGATAGAAAAGGAAAGTGCTGCAGGTGGAACAATCACCTCTCCTATGGGTTCTGATTTTGAACTATGTATAGAAGGTGTAGTCTCTTCTGCTTTAGATGTTTCTTTAAGTGGTGCAGAGGGTGCATTTAGTAGATGGGTGATAACAGACGATAACGGTGTGATCATAGGATTACCTGGCCCACCACCATTCAACCTAGATCCACTGATAGGTGATGTATGTAACATATGGCACCTAGGTTTTGAAAGTTCATTCACTGGACTCTTTTTAGGTCAAAATGTATCTGAATTTACAGGATGTTTTGGATTATCTAATAGTATTAGAGTAACGAAGAGATCATCTAGTTCAGGTAGAATTAGTGCAAATGGAGGATTTACTTTTATAGATGTATGTGGTACAGGAAACCAAACAGTAAACGTCAACTTAATAAATAACTTTGGTGAGAATCAGACGTGGATAGTTTCTGATCCTAATGGAATGATTCTAAGTGTAGGGGCAGGACCAAATTTCGATTTCAGTAGCTTGCCTTTAGGTGAGTATAGAATAAATCACATATCATATTTCTCAGGAGCAGCACCAGCTGTAGGAGGAAATATAAATTCTCTGACTGCAGATTGTCTTGATATTTCTAATGAAATGGTTGTCAATAAGACTAACCCTGTAGGTGGAACAATAAGCTATCAGGGTGGTACTAGTCTCTCTGTTTGTGGAGATGGTCAAGCAGACAACATCGATGTAACTATAGCGGGTAATCAAGGAGGATTTATGAGATGGTTGGTAACTGATGCTAATGGAAATATCCTAGCACTTCCAGGAAATCCACCATTTAACTTTGAAGGATTACCAGAAGGAGTATGTTTCCTTTGGAATTTGAGTTTCGAAGACGGCATTAGTGGTCTCTCAGTGGGATCAAATGTAAATGGTTTAACTGGATGTACGAGTTTATCTAACTCTATAGAAATAACGAAGAAAACAATAAGTCCAGGGACTGTTACTTTACCTGATGGTAGTGTCAGTATCGGAATTTGTTTAGAAGATAATATGTCAAATGAAGTAGACGTTGTTCATTCTGGCGCAAATGGAAATAATGGTGAGTTCGTTATCACTGATGATGTAGGAAATATACTCGGTGTAGGTCCATCATTCCCATTTGATTTTACACCAGCAGGTCCTGGAATATGTAGAGTTTACTTTGTGAGTTATGATGATATCACTGGATTACAAATGGGCGGTACAATTGCTGGACTAGATGGATGTTTCGCGATATCGAATTTTGTAACTGTATCAAGAAGTGTCTCTGATGGAGGTACGATAAGTCTAGATGGTGGTTCAACGACGACTACTATATGTGTAGGAGAAGGAACACTAGATCAGATTAATGTGAACTTAGGAGGAGCTCAATCTGGAAACATAAACAGATGGGTTATTACTGATGCTGATGGAAATATTCTAGGTCTTCCAAGTGCACCACCTTTCAATTTTGAAGGAGCTGGCCCAGGTGTATGTTCTGTATATAATGTCAATTATTCGGGGACACTTAATGGCTTAACGATGGGTGCCAACATTAGTGATTTTGAAGGATGCTTTGACTTATCTAATAGAGTTACTGTAAATAGAATAACTATTGATAACGCATCTAGCACATCGACGCTTACTTATAATATGAATGCCTGTGATGCCCAGAATGCTGGAGTAGGGGGTGCTGACTATACGGAGCTGACAGGAATTGCTGATAATAGTTCTTCATGTTCTTCACTTTCGGGTGGTCATATATACAGAAACAATCCTACTGCTAATCCTCATTCATGTACACCTGGTCTTAATGGTTCAAGTGCGGTATGTGTGAGTTCTTCTACAAGTTGTGATTTTATAGCTAATAGTGATTTAGCAGTGAGGTTTGATGTGACTATAGATCCTGCTGCTAATGGCGTAGGACAATTGACAAGTGTAAGTTTTTATGAAGCTGCACCAACTATGTTCAATTGGATAAATGGTTCTTCTGGACCTAATAACTATCCAACTAGATATGGTATTAGAGTATTGAAAAATGGAGCTGAGGTTTTCAGACAAGTAGGTATTTCTACTTCTAATGACTTTACTCTTCAAAGTTTCAACTTCTCCAACAATCCTGAATTTTCTGTTACAACAGCCACCACATTCTCATTTGAATTGCTAGGTTACTGTACAGCTGGTATCAATTCTACTGTTACAGCTTGGGATATAGAAGATCTAGTCATAACATCTCAGTGTCCTGGTGGGCTCAATGGAGGTGAAATTTCACTATCCAATGGCGCCACTGCTGGTAGTACATCTATCGATGTATGTGTTGATGATGGATTGAATGAAGATATTACTGTTAATCTTACTAATGCTGCAGGCCCTAATATGGCTTACGTTATTACGGATAGTGATCTAAATATATTAGCTCTACCAATGTCACAGCCTTTTAATTTTGAAGGCGTTCCACCAGGTGTTTGCTTGATATGGAATTTGGCTTTTGTTGATGGCTTAACTGGTGCCTCTGTAGGCGCCAATGCAGCTAACCTGTCTGGTTGTTTCTCTTTATCTAATCCTATCACAGTGAATAGATATGTCGGTGATGATTGCCCAGATCCATTTGTGTCGGGTGGTAACTTGACAAGCTTGAACGGATTTGTTTCAGAGGAGTTATGTGTAACGGATGGAGAAGCTGACCTAATTGATGTGCAGTTGACAAACGCTGCAGGTACACATTCTGCTTGGGTAATTACAAATGCCAATCACGTAATTGTGGATATGCCATCTGGTTTCCCTATAGACCTAGAAGGAAGTGCGACAGGGACTTCATACCTATATCATATTAGCTACGTAGGTTCACTAAGCAATATGGCGATTGGTAATACATTAAGTATGATAGAAGGTACTCACGCATTCTCCAATGCGCTTATTATCGATAAGGTAGATTGTAATACGACTGAGTTTGTAAGAGAGTCTATAAATAGATTACCAACAGATTTCAGTGTATATCCTAACCCAGCTAATAATGCGGTAACAGTTGCAGCCAATACCGTAAATTCAGCTATTTCTACAGTGGAAGTATTTGATACTTTTGGACAATTAGTTGGAAGTTATCAGCTTACAGCAAAGGATGTCAGTATAGACCTAACAGAGTACCCTGAGGGATACTATTTAGTGAAAGTAAGCTCAGGAGATAACTCTTACAGTAGAAGTTTCATCAAGATATAATCTAACAAATAGATATATAGAAGCCTTGTCAGTTACTGGCAAGGCTTTTTTTGTATCCTCGTATTACCTTTACACTCAATAGACGTCTAAACTACTAATGAAACAATCCAGTCTACTTAATTCTCAAGAAACAGCTCATCATAAAGCCTTGCTCAATAGTGCGGTGAATACTCTATTACAGATAACACAAAAAATTGATCATAAAGAACTTGAAAAAACTGTAACTGATATAAAAGAGCGCATCGACGATCCGTTTATGTTTGTAATAGCGGGAGAAGTGAAGGCCGGCAAAAGTAGCTTTATCAATGCCCTTCTTGACGCCAATAAGGAGATCTGTAAGGTCGCTGCTTCACCAATGACAGATACAATTCAGCAAATTGTCTATGGTGAGAAAGAGTCAATAACTGACATCAATGAATATCTTAAGCGCATTACCCAGCCTGTCGATATTCTTAAGGAAATAGCGATTGTTGATACACCTGGGACCAACACTATTGTAGATCATCATCAGGAGATTACAGAAAGATTTATTCCATCTTCTGATCTTATAGTTTTCGTATTTGAATCTAAGAACCCTTACCGACAATCTGCCTGGGATTTCTTTGACTTCATAAAAGATGAATGGAAAAAGAAAATCATATTTATACTACAGCAAAAAGATCTGATGGTGCCAGAAGACTTAGTTACCAATATAAATGGCGTTAGTGAATATGCATTAAAAAAGGGTATTAAAGATCCTAAGGTTTTTCCTGTCTCTGCTCTCATGGAGCTCAATGGTGAAAAAGAGGAAAGTGGATTTATACCAGTCAGAAAATATATTCAAGATAATATAACAGGTGGCAAGGCACCCTTTTTGAAGATTCTTAATAATGCAGAAACAGCACTAAATATTAATGACAAGATCTACAAGGGTGTCATTATAAGGAAAGAACAATTTCAATCTGATTCTCGATTTAGAACTGACATAAGAGAGACATTAGATAGACAAGAGGAAAAGACAAAGCGTCAAGTTGATCAATTGGTTGAAAACTTATTGGCCAGTTATGATAGAATTACTAATAAGAAAAAAGAAAAGCTAAAAGGAGGCACAGGTGTCTTTTCGATGCTCAAAAGATCTATCTCGTCTAAATTTAGCAAGACACAAAGTCCTAAGGAATGGTTTGATGACTTAGCTACAGAGTTAGAGCGCGACCTAAATACAGAGTTTAAAGATAAGCTTAGAGATGGAGTTGTCGACATTGCGGATAGTATCCAAACTATGGGGAAGTTGATAGATGCTAAAATCAAGAATAGCGAAACGATTCTTAAAGACAATCACGAAATATTTAGCGATATAGCAGAAAGAAGAGCCAATGTCCTCAGAGACCTTCAAGAGACTTTTTCCGGTTTTCTCAAGTCTTCAGAGAACTTTTATAGTAGAGAACTGATTCATGGTGCTGATGAAATCGCTCCTAATCTTGCTAAGGGTGGTGGCATTGCGATAATAGGAATGATACTGACGACATTGACAAGTACTATTGCTGTTGACGTAACAGGTGGCATACTGACGGCTATAGGCTTTGTTTTTGCTGGTGTCACTGTAGGCCTTAACAGAAATAAAATCATCAAAGGTTATGAAGCTGAAGTAGCCAATGGCAGAGAACGTATTAAAGAAGAGATTACCATCAAGCTAAATGAGTACACAACCAAGATCAAGAATAGAATCAATGATAATTTTGTAAGATTTGATCAGCTTTTAGAAGAGGAGCAGAAAACAATAGGCTATCTAGAAGCAGAGCACAGCAGAATTACACAAGAAATCACACAAGTGAAGGAAGAAGTATCACAGATGGTGTGATTGTAATTAGGTTAGGCAATAGCTAGCTCCTTCAGGACCTAGATTAAATAGAAGGTCTAAGCAGCTCAAATTGTCTACAAAACCGAATTTCTCCTGAAATACTTGGTTATACGATTTTGGTTCTGTAATACTTGGCACAGCCATTCTGTAATCAAGCACCTCGGATGTTTGACCTGTCACATAACTTTCAGTGAAGCTCCAACTTTGACAATAGTCTAGTGATTTTAGATAGTTTAGAATAGATAGGTTTAGCTGCCATAAGGTGGATGAACTGTTGTTAATCAATTCAGATATCTCATCAATATAATGGTCATAAAATGGAGCAGAGCCATAAGACGATTTTATGTGCTTCAGATGTTGTATTTGCCAATCTTCATCAAAAGAGATCTTCGTTTCAGTTATAAGGGATTTAGTTTTACCTTTTGTGAGTGGAACTGAGAGGAGGAATGGACCATTGGCATTTAGAATTTTGGTTCGATTACGTATAGTTCTTTTTTGATAGTTTTCGTGTGCTTCTAAACTTACACAATGAGTATTCATTACCTTGAGGTAGTGTATAGAAGGAAAATAACTTGTCGGTAATAGAGTTATACTTTTTTTCTTCACATCGGCAATATGGTTAAAAAACCTAAATATCTACAACACTATCTTGAGAAGAGATGCGATGACTCTCTTTATTCTGAAGAACTGAGAGCCAGTAGTCTATCTGATTTAGTAATAGTTATCCCTTGTTATAAAGAAAAATGGGAGATCCTACAAGCTACCTTACAGAGTCTAGCAAAAGCAGAAACAGGAGTCTTAAAAGTCACGATTTTATTACTTGTCAACTTTAAAGAGTCTGATTCCTTAACTGTACAATCAAACTCAAAGAAGCTCTATCATCAGCTCAAGCTATATGGACAGGGAAAACCTAATGTGTTTGTGTTTCTGAAGGAACTACAAGGAAAACATAAAGGAGTAGGTTTAGCAAGGAAGCTCCTTATGGATGCGGCCTTTTTACATTATTTGCAAAATGATAGAAATGGTATTATTGTCAATCTGGATGCCGATACACTTGTTCAGCCTAATTACTATAAGGTAGTCTATAATAGCTTCGCTTCTGATAAGACAATGGAAGCAGGAAGTATAGATTTCCATCACACAGGATTGGAGTCCAATGATGCCATACTCAACTATGAATTTCATCTTAACTATTTCATTCAGATGCAGCGTTGGGTAGGCCTTCCATTTGCCTATCAGACTATAGGTAGTGCTATGGCGGTAACTTCCGATGCTTATGCTAAGCAGAGTGGAATGAATTTGCGACAAGCTGGTGAGGATTTCTATTTTCTACAGAAGTATGCTAAGAATGATTCATTGAGGGATATCCTTACGACTACAGTTCTACCATCAGGAAGAGAGTCGGATAGAGTACCCTTCGGTACGGGTAAGGCTGTTAAAGATTTTAATCAACAAGAACAATCTATTGGTGTTACTTATAATCCTCAGAGCTTTATAATACTTAAGAACTGGATAATGAAGATAGTTGTATCGTTGGAAGTAGCTACAGATTTTCAACGATCAGATAATCCTATTCTAGATGGCTATCTAGATCTTGTAAATGCTAAGATAATTTATACTAAAATTCTAGGATCTAGCTCAGATGCAAATACTCGCTTGCGCCACTTTTTCATATGGTTTGATGCTTTCCTTTTCTTCAAGTATTTACACTATTGTAGAGATAATGGTCTCGGAGATGTACCGAATAGACAAGCTTGTAATATGCTATGCAGGCTAAGAGGATGGGAGGTTCAGGAGAATCTCTACAAAAACTTAGTACTTATAAGAGAAAAAGGCCGTGTAGAGGCATATCATGATCAATGGAGAGCGGGTCTGATGTCTAAGCCTTCGATAACCTCTGCTTCTTGATCAATCCACCATTGTAGTCGATCATAGACGAGATCCTTATCAAAGTATTCCAAAGCCATCTTGACAAATATGTGTCCGTGCTTGGCTTCAGAGGTCCAGAGTCGTTTATAGAATTTCTTGAGATCTGGCTCAGTAAGCGCCTCAGCGACCAATCTGAATCTCTCTGCTCCTCTAGTCTCTAGCACAGAGGCAATTAGAAGTCTATCCATAAATCTCTCATTGCGACCAGAATGACATTTCTTGATGAGTTGTTTGACATATAAGTCCTCCTCCATAGCAGCTCTTAATTGGACCCCACGAGATTGCATAAGTTGATATACATCTCTGAAGTGCTCTAGTTCCTCTACACCTGTCTCTATCAACTCTGGGAGTATGGCAAGGCGGTCAGGATATTTCGCCACAAAACTCATAGCCATAGAAGACGCTTTCCTTTCACAATCTGCGTGGTCTTGTAAAAAGCTATTAAAGTCAGACATCACGGCATCTAACCATTCCTGCTTGCTGTCAACAGCAAGATCAAGATTCAGTTTCATATAATATTAAGATGGGCTCAGTTATGAGCGCAGTTGGAACACAACAAAAATAATAACAAGCAAAACAGCAGTGATTATACCCACTATAGTGTAGAATTTTCGCTCTTCAGCTTTATTGATAACTTCCTCTTGTTGCTTCTTCTTACTCTTCTTAGATCGGGACTTACCCATAGTATAGTTATTTAGGACTAATATAAGAAAACTCACTGTTTTGGGAATATACTCTTAGTGAAATCGGCAGCTGTTAACGTCTTATCTGGGTATCATAGTATTCAATAATAGCTTGATCAACGAGTATATCTCTAGGTCTGATGGGTTGCTTTAATGTAATTCCGTCCAAGGTCCTGCATCTACTTAATGCGACATAGGTCTGTCCATGATCAAATGCACCTCTGCCTAAGTCTATAATAATTTTATCAAAAGTCTTCCCTTGAGCCTTATGAATTGTCATAGCCCAAGCTAATTTTAAAGGAAACTGCGAAAAAGTACCTGCTATTCGAGTCTTGAATCTATCCTGATTTTCGGGATCAACTTGATACTTAAGGAGTTCCCATTCTACCGGTGTCACCTCTATATTTTTGAGCTCACCACGATCAGAGATTTGGACAGTAATGGCTTCCGGCGCTATATCCACCACTTTTCCTAGTGTTCCGTTGACAAACCTGCGCTCTTGATCATTCCTAACAAACATTACTTGAGCACCTTTTTTTAGCAGAAGGAATTGATCTGCTGGACAGGCAGATGGATTGAACTCACCTCCCAGTCTTGCCTTAAATTCATTAAGAGGTGTCGTAAGCGCCTTAAGCTGCTCACTATTAATTCTATTCACAGTAGCATTGGTACTGCAAAGGGTGATGGCCCATTCGTCATCGTCATCAGTAGATTCGGCGTCATTATAACGTGAATTCACTTCCTCCATATCTTCAAAGTCTAGATTTCTAGTTCTTATCTTATCCAATAGATTGATAAAGTTTCTCTCTGTCTGCCGATACACTGTCCTCAATTCTATCATCCGCATATCTAATTCATTAAAGACCTTGGCTGCAAAGAAGTATGGGCAAGCATAGCGTTCTTTTAGAACCTTACGTTCAAATTGACTCGACACTACTGGCGGTAACTGGAATAGATCTCCAAACACAACTAATTGTATTCCACCAAAGGGGGCATTTACTTCTAGATTGATCCTAAGAAAGATATCTATGGTATCCATCATATCCGCCCGCACCATAGAGATTTCATCAATAATTAAGAGCTTAAGCTTTTTGAAGAAACGATGATTCTTCCTTTTTGATAGTTCGTGGGGATCTATCATTTTCGGCGGAAGTTTAAAGAAGGAATGTATCGTCTGACCACCTACATTTAGTGCAGCTATACCTGTTGGCGCTAAGACCACTGCATTTTTACGGGTAGTCTTCTTGAGTAGGTTTAGTAAGGTAGACTTTCCTGTTCCGGCCCTACCAGTTATAAATAGACTCTCATTATAGTTCTCTACCATATCTAGAATGGCATTAAACTCATCATTTATGAGAAGGGGAGACTTGTTGGCTAAGCGGTCTATACCTGTTTTTTCAGGTAAATGTAAACAGGAAAATGATCACTATAGCCAGCTTGGTACACATCTCCGGAAAATGTTCTTTTGGGATATCCTTTGAACTCTCCAGTCTTCTGGATCATAAAGTTCTTTTTGTAGATCTTGGCCTTATGAAAAAGGAGTCCGTTAGGTTCTCCATTTAATAGAGGTGCACTCACTATAATCTGATCGAACAAGCTCCATTTGTCTCTAAAGGCATTTGATCCCAAACCTTTATCATAAAAGGCATGCATCGGATTGAACATAGCAGAATCCTTTACCTTCTTAACCTTTTTTTCTGCGCCAAGAATCTTAGCTACACTTTCATTATTGGGGTCGTCATTGAGATCACCCATTACTATTAATTTGGCAGATGGATCCTCATTTAACAAGGAGTCCAAAATACCTCTATTGACACTAGCGGCGTGATTTCTAAATTTAGAGGTTAGTTTTTCTCCTCCACCTCTCGATGGCCAGTGATTGACAGTCATATGTATAAGCTCTCCATCCAGCATTCCACTTACTAGCAAAACGTCACGTGTGGGTCTATTGCTATCTTGATGTCTAGCATCGTACATCTTGTGGTTGGTAGGTACAAACACATCTTTGTCATAGATTAAGGCAACATCAATTCCTCTTGAGTCTTTAGAATTGACATGTATGTAACCATAGTTACGAGAGGCCAGTATAGGATGAGATACAATGGAGGCCATAACTGTATCGTTTTCAATTTCCGATACACCCAAGAGTGAAACGCCTTCTGCACATAACTCCTTGCCCAATTGAGATACTACAGAAGCAATATTGGCCACTTTCTCATTATACTTGGCTGTGTCCCATACTTTTTCTCCTTGAGGGGTAAATTCATCATCTCTTATCTGGCTGTTATTAAGAGTGTCAAAGAGGTTTTCTACATTGTAGAAGCCTACAGAATAGACCTTATAATTCAAATCTTGAGCTGACAATGGGCTTATGGTCACCTGTAGGACTATAAGGGTTATTACTATACAAACTTGATTCAAATAAGACTTAACCATAATGTGTTTCCTGCTAATAAATATTGAAATTAAACTAACTTCGTCTCATAGCATAATCATAATGAAATACATATCGTTTCTCTTATTTGTCCTTTATGTTTTCTTTAATCCTTTTACTGCGGTAGGGCAGAATATTAAGGGCAAAATATTAGATGAAGCCGAAGGAAATAGTATCGGAAACCAAGTGCTCACGATCAATGGTAATCAATACACAACAGATCCTTCTGGACAGTTTAACATTGAGAACTCGTTTGATACACCAGAACTGAATCTTAGTGTCCAAAAGGAGGGATATAATCTCTATCAGTTGGGTTTTATTAATGATAAAAGTAAGGATATAGAACTAGGCCTACTGTTTTTAGAGTCAAGCCAGATAAATGTTAATGAAGCTTCTGAATTACTGAGTGCTGATGACTTAGAGATATTCGATGATCAGAATGCTGTTTCTAGTCTATTGACTGCAGCTTGGGATCCTTTTCTCTCTATGGCTAATTTTAACTTTAGAGTAACGAGGTTCACACCTAGAGGCTTAGGTGCTGATCACCAAAAGATATATCTCAATGGTCTTCAGTTCAACAATCTAGAAAATGGTCGTTATTTCTGGAGTTTGTGGGGAGGTCTTAACGATGTTCTTAGAAACCAATACAATGAACAAGGAATGTTGTCTTCAGACTTTGGCGTGGGAGGCTTTGCTGGGTTAGGCAATATTGATTTGAGAGCCACCAATATGAGAGAAGGGACTAGATTTAGCACCAACTACTCTAATAGGTCCTATCAATATAGAACGATGCTGACACATAGCAGTGGACCTCAACAGAATGGATGGGCATATACGCTTAGTGTTTCTCGTAGATGGGGAGAGCAAGGATTTATACAGGGAACCTATTATGATGGATACTCTTACTTTGCATCAGTAGACAAAGTATTAAATGAGCGACACACCTTAAATGCTACTGTACTAGCTGCACCAACTGTAAGAGGTAGATCAACGGCCACTACGCAGTTTGTAAATGATCTTGTGGATGATAATTTTTACAATCCCAATTGGGGTTATCAAAATGGTGAGGTCAGAAACTCTAGAGAGTACAGAACACATCAGCCAGTTGCAACACTAAGACATGATTTCAAGATCAATGATAATTCTCAGCTGACTACATCGATAGGAATGCAAACGGGTAAGTTTGGGTCTACAAGATTGAGCTGGCTGGATGCCGCTGACCCTCGTCCAGATTATTATGGTAATCTGCCTTATGACAACAGAAATCTTCTTTCGGAGGCTGATCTAGCTAGCCTTACAGCACAGTTTCAAAATGAGTCCACTTCTCAATTAGATTGGGATGAATTTTATGAAATAAATAAAAATCGTCAGTATCCTGTTCTTGGAGATGATGGAGTTTTTAGAGATGAGAATATATCAGCTTATGTCCTAGACGAGCAGAGATTTGATAATACCAAAGTTGTATTTAATTCTAATCTCGTACATACCTTTGATGATAAACTGAGTCTACAAAGTGGCATAGGTCTACAATATGATCGTGTACACAACTTTGTGGTACTTGATGATCTGTTAGGTGGTTCTCACTTTTTGGACATTGATGGATTTGCCCTTAGGGATAATAATTCTAATGAGTTTGTGCAAAACAACATTGACGATCCTAATAGGTTAGTGAATGAAGGAGATACATATAGCTATGATTATACCATTCACGACCAGAATGTAAATACTTGGGCCAATTTGAATATTACACTAGCTAAGCTTGATTTCACATTGAATGGACGCGTAGATTACAGTCGTTTTTGGAGAGCTAGTGATATAGCGAATGGAAAGTTTCCCGAAGATTCTAAAGGAAAATCAGATGTTGCCTCATTCGTTCACGGAACATTCAAGTTGGCAACTACATATAAGATCAATGGACGAAATTATATCTACGGTAATCTTGGATATATAACACGTGCCCCTTTTAGTAGAAATTCATTTGAGTCACCGAGGACAAGGGACTTTTTGGTGGATGACTTGAAGACAGAAAAAATCTGGGGTGGTGAGTTAGGTTATATCGCCAGACATCCTAGGCTCAACGCTAGAGTAACAGGTTATTACTTTAATAGTAATGACGCGATTAACACTACAGCCTTCTTTTTTCAGAATTCTGACAATTCTATAGGACAATTTGTTAATCTCATCACCAAAGATGTTGAGATGATTAACTATGGGGTTGAGATAGGTTTAGACTATAAGTTGACCTCAACAGTCAATCTGAAGTTTGCTTCTAATATTGGCGAATACTATATCAATTCTAGACCTGAGTTATTGATAACAGTTGACAATAGTGCTACGAATATTTCTGACGAGTTACAAGGGATCAGTTATCTGCAGAATTTTAACCAGAGAGGGATGCCTCAAGTGGCCAACAGTTTCCAAGTAGAGTACAGAAGTCCGAAGTTCTGGTCTATATCACTTAATGCAAATTACTTCCAAGATATATACATAGACGCCAATCCTGTTCGTAGAACACCCTTGCTCAGTCAAGCCGTAGAACAAATTACATCAATCAAAGATTATGAAGGGTTGTCGGCTAATGAGCTTATAGCTGAACTAGTGAACCAAGAAGAATTGGACCCGGTATTTACTCTAGATTTATTTGCTAGAAAAAGCTTTAGAATAAAAAGCAAATACACGCTGTCCTTGACTGCAGCTGTCAGCAATATCCTTGATAATAGGAATATTAGAACAAGTGGTTTTGAACAATTGAGATTTGATTACGAGGGATTAGATCCGGATAGATGGGCAACAAGGTACTTTTACTCATTTGGAAGAAACTTTAACGTAGGAGCAGCCTTAACTTTTTAGAAAAAAAATTACAACTAACAGTTGATATGAGATACTTACTATTGCTTTCTTTTTTATTCTTAGGATTCGTAAGCTGCGTTGACAGAGACTTTGATGCGCCGCCATTAGAGGATAGAGTAGATCCAGATATACCCGCGGATCAGATCATTACTATTGCTGAACTAAAAGCGCTAAGAGATAATAATGACTTTACACCGATACAACTCGATAGATTTATCAGTGCAGTGATTGTGGCTGATGATGAGTCAGGAAACTTCTTTAGAAGTATTGTGCTACAAGATGAGACTGGTGGTATATCTATCTTATTAGATGATGTAGAATTGTGGAACAGATACTTTGTAGGCACTAGAGTTTTTGTTAACCTAGAGAGAATCTGGTTGGGAGAATTTGCAGGCTTACCTCAGATAGGATTCGAACCTTTCTTGGATGATTCTAATAGATTATCTATGGCAAGAATACCAGCTGTTGAGATTCCAAATGTGGTTACTTTAGGGGCTTTTGCAGGTGCTCCGCAAGGAAGAGTAAGAACTATAGCTCAATTATCTGAAAATGACTTAAATACTTTAGTAACTATAGAAAATGCAGAGTTTAGTACAGGTTCTGCCGGTGCTCCTTATGCCGATTCTGCCGGTTCTAGAGCAGTTAATCATACCTTATCAGAATGTAACGGTGGAAGTATTATTGTGAGATCTAGTGGGTTTGCGAATTTTGCTGATGCTCTGACACCTACAGGCGGTGGTAGCATAACTGCTATCTACGGAGTATTTAATGCTGATAAGCAATTACTTATAAGAGATCTGGATGATGTCGCAATGGACAACAATAGATGCGATGGATCTGGAGGAGGTGGTGGATCGAATGTAGAAATAGATCCTGATAAAGTTGTTACGATAAGTTCCATTTTAGATCAATGGGTGCCGGGAGAAGAAACAGTTATTGGAACTGATGAATTTATCAGAGGGGTAGTCGTTTCTAGTGATGAGACTGGAAATATCTTTAAGACCTTAACGATCCAAGATGGAGAAACAGGGATAGCCATATTGGTGGATGCTTTTGATATTCATATCAATTATACAATCGGTACTGAAGTCTTTGTCCATCTTCAAGATCTCTTTATAGCGGACTTTAGTGGCTTACCGCAGTTAGGCTATAATCCAAGTGCAGATAATGTAAGGAGAATTCCAGAAGGTTTAGTGTCATCCATAATATTGAAGAGTGGAGAATCAGAATTGGTAAGTCCTATGTCGACTACTATTTCTGAACTTTCAGATGATCAGCTAAATACTTTAATTCAAATTGATGGACTTCAGTTTATTGATTCCGATACTGGGAGAACCTTTGCCGATGGTGCTAATAACTCTGCCTACAATGCAACCTTAGAAGATTGTGATGGAAATCAATTAACATTAAGAACCTCAGGATTTGCAGATTATGCTAATGATAGAATACCTTCTGAAAATGGGAGAATAAGAGGCTTATTGCAAGTTTTTGATGGCACTTATCAAATAGCTCTTAATTTTCCGGAGAACATAAATTTCAGTTCACAAAGGTGCGATGGCACTGGAGGAGGTGGCGGAAATGATGACGATGTTTTCCAGACTAACTTCGAGGACCAGTCAGATTTTGATAATTTAGATTTAAATGGTTGGACAAATATTGCAGCTCGGGGTGATAGAGTTTGGATAAAGCGATCATTTAGTGGAAACGGTTTTGCCGAGGTTACAGCTTTTCAAGATCCTAATCCTAATACCGAGGCGTGGTTAATAAGTCCACAAATAATAACTGCAGAGAGATCAACATTGAATTTTGTATCTGCAAAAGCTTTCTTTAGACATGATGGCTTAGAAGTTTTGTATGCAACGGACTTTGATGGGTCAGATGCAAGTACGGCAACCTGGAATACTGTAAATGTAACATTGGCAGAATCTACTGATGAAGACTACGATTGGGTGTCTTCAGGATCAATCGATTTGACTCAATATGGTAGTAACATTCATATTGCCTTCAGATATACTGGTACTAGTGGAGGTAATACTACCACTTTTAGAATTGACGATCTTTCAATAAACTAGAACTTGGACAAAGACTATTTCTATTTTAAAGACTTCGCTCTTAGAAATAGAGATGCATCTTTAAAGATAAATACTGATGGCGTTCTCTTAGCTGCTTGGGCAGAGATAGAGGACGCCATTTCTATTTTAGATATAGGGACGTCTAGCGGAGTAATTGCATTTATTCTTGCTTACAGAAATTCTAAGGCTTCAATTGAAGGAATTGATATCTGTGAGAATTCCATTCTGGAAGCTCGATACAATAAGACAATCAATAGCCAGCTTGCAACTAATGTCACTTTTCTCAATCAATCTCTCCAAGAGTACATATTAGAATGCGGACAGACCTATAGCCATATAGTTTGTAATCCACCGTTTTTTGATATTGACAAAGCTTATTCAACTCCTGTAACCTCTAAGCAAAAAGCTAAACACAGTTATGATCTATCAGTGGATGAATTGTTACAGTGTAGCTCAACGCTAATGCGTGATAGAGGAAAACTGTCAATTATCATCGACTATAGGGATCTAGTAGAAATAGAAAAGTCTTGTTCAGAAAATCAGCTCTACATTAGTAGAAAGGTAGAAATTAGTGGGAAACCAAGTAAAGAACCAAACAGACTACTGATTGAATTTACAAAGTCTAAGTTGGCACGAGAAACTGCAACAAGTTCGCTTTCTATCAGAGAGGAAAATGGTAACTATACTAATGAATACAAACAATTAACAAAAGACTTATACCTCAATTTCTAATTAAAATTTGACAAGAATAAAAGTCTTGATTAATTTTAATTGCTAAAAACACTAAACACCTGGCTTACCTTATTTTTCTCATTATTGATAGTCAATATGTAATTTCCATTGGTTTCTATAATTCCGAGATCCACTGTAAATGTTTTCTCCTCAAACAATACTGGTCTAAACTCATCTGTCAATAATTTCTGACCTTGCATATTAAAGATGGAATAATTATGAACTTCAAAAATATCAGTGTTATAGTTGACTGTAAGTGTCTGACCCTCAGTTGATGAAGATCGAATTGATAACTGAGTAGATTGAGAGTCTGTACAATACTCCTCTAGCTTAAGAAAAGAACCTAATGCATCTAACCGACCACCAGACAAGGTGTTTTCTAGTGAGCTTTTCTGAATAACTCCGCTAAGAATAACATCTTTTACCACAAGAGCTGCTGCTGGCGGATCTGACTTTGTCAATTCAGATAACTTATCACACGAACTGAAAAGCAAGGCTGCAAGTCCAGCAACATGAGGAGAAGAACCTGAAGTTCCTGATATAGTTTGATAATCATTGTTGAGTGAAGTACTGGTAACATTTTCTCCAGGAGCACCTAAATCAACATTTAGAGGTCCTACTGCCGATTGCTGTACTCTTTCATCATCAATACTTGTATTGGTCGTTGTAATCAAGAAGTCACTTTGGCAAAGACTAGGCAAATCACCTTCCACGTCTACATTGTAGAATTCATTTGGGACAGCTGCTACTGATAGAATTCCTACTGCACCTGCCGCATCGTATAGATCACACCAGTCTGGATGACTCTCAGGAAAAGATCTGTCTTTCCCTAAAGAGAGATTAGATACCAAGATATTGGCACCTTTAGTCCCATTAGAAGACAGATATAGCTCTTTCATACGTATGATATAATCCATACTCTTAATGACTTCTGGAATAAAACCTACTCCGCTTATTGGTAGGATTTTCACATTCCAATTTACGCCTGTGACACCTTCTTCATTATCTCCTTTGCCACCAATAATACCTGCTACACGGGTGCCATGGCTAAGTGGAATAATATCATCATTATCTGTATCTACATTATACCCTTGAAAATCATCTATTACACCGTTACTGTCATTGTCGAGCCCATCATTAGGTATTTCTCCTAGATTGCTCCACAGGTTATCTCTAAGATCCACATGATCCTTCTGAAAGCCGTCATCTATAACTGCTACAACAATTTCATCTCCGTTGATTGTACTACCTCCTGTGGTAATTTCCCATACATCTGGCATTCGGATTATATCCATATTCCACTGGCGAGGGTAGAGCTTATCATCCGGTGTAAGTCCTCTAAGTGTTAAAGGTCCATCTGATGCATAGAATCTTAAAGGCGACCATGGAGTTAAGATTTCATTCATTGCTTGCTTGGACACAGGCTTTACTGTGTTTACCTCATATAAACCAAACTGATCACTAAGCAGGTCTATTTCAGTAATTAATGGATGGTCTAATAGCTCTCCACTTCTAGGTGCTATAGATCTGTCTAGTTTGACAATCCAAGAGTCATCTACACTGCTATCTCCAGTTATTACACCTTCTTGCCCTTCTAGACTAAATGATAGGGTCAATCCAAGAATTAGGATTAAGAAGTTGAGCCTGATTATCATATTATGAAATTACTTTATATAAAAATACATCTAAGTAAAGAGAATAACTGCACGGATGTTGGTTTTCTCGATATCACTTATTTCAAAAATATTCTAAATACGGACTTTCTGTTGATGTATTAGCCTTCGTTAACGACAATAAGATTGTTTCTACGGGCTGCAATTCTCTTGATATTGGTAAGCCCTGCATCTGCAAGATCAATTACTTCTATCCATTCTGAGTTCGTCTTAGGATTATAAGCACTCAATAAACTGGATTTGCCTATGAGAAAAGTGCCATCGTTTAGTAGTTCAAAATCTTCTACACCTTGGGGCATTGTAATAATCGTCTTACTCTTATTTGTTGATGTATTGTAGGACTTAAGAATCCATTCTACATCGCTGACTTTATGGACAAAAACCAGATTTCCATTTGTATCTTTCTTAATGCAACGACCAACTTTATCTAATATTATTTTACGTCTCTCGCTTTGTGCATCTGCGATAGCAAGATTGTGGTGCGGCGCTTCAACTAGGAAAAGCCCAAGGGTAGAATCATCTAACCAACAATGATATCCGATATTATTGGTGTTGTTCATATATCTCTTTGCGTATCCTATTCCATCAAGTGGATAAAGACTTAAAGTTTGTGTTTTATCATCTGCCTCTACTCTTACAACAGAGAAAGCGTCTCGACCAGGTACTAGAGTAGGGGAATACTCCTTCTCGTCCGTAAAGGTGATGCGAGTGAGGGACTTATCAAAAAGATCAAATTTTGCAATTTCTGTTCTTTCTGAATCATAATAGTTTGTGGTGAAGTAGATAACCTTGTCTTCAAAAAAAGCGGGTTGGTTGTTATAACCCGTTTTGTTGAATGCAGTCATAAACTCAGGAGAATTAACCCTGTAAGACTTGCCGACTTTAGTCAGTTTGAAATGATAGATATTTGTATTCGGCAACTGTGCGAAACCAAACACCGGCATAAGTAGGGCGATGAAAATACTTTTAATTGACATTAGCTGATTTGAATAATCTGTTAAATCTGATACCGTCAAATAGTCTTGCGTTACGTGTTGAGAACCATATAAATAACGGTTTTCCTACTATATGGTCATGAGGTACATACCCCCACATTCGTGAATCTTCACTATTGTGTCTATTGTCTCCCATAGCCCAGTAATAGTCTTGCTTAAAGGTATAAGAGCTCGCTGGCTGACCGTTGATAATAATCTGATTGCCCTTTACCTCTAAATCATTTTGCTCATACACATCTATAATCCTTCTATAGAAAGGGAGATTTTCCGTGGTAAGATCTACTTTCTCACCAGCTTTAGGGATCCATACTGGGCCATAATTATCCACAGACCAGCCTTTGGTAATTTCTGCATCATGGGGAAACAATTTCGTTCCGTCTACTGGCATTTGATGATAGGTTACTTCTAGACCATCTATAGATTTTAGTTTTTCTCTTTGCTCTTCACTAACGTAATATCCATAGTTAGAGGCTATATCACTATGCGTATCTCCAATTCCCCATTCTTCAAGTTTGTCTTTGGGTAGTTGGACTTGTGGACCCTTAACAACTTTATTTAGAAATTGCATTTGGGAAGGATTTACTCCGGGTTCTCCATTGATATAGACTTGTCGATTTTTTATTTCTAGTTTGTCACCCGGAACTGCAACGCATCTCTTGATATAATGATCCTTCTTGTCGAGGGGTCTTACTACAAAATCCTTCTTTCTTACTTTAGATCGTAGCTGTTTATCTTTACTAGCATAAAATGGCTCTCTTGCTACTTGTCCAACAGTGTATGATCTACTTGCTGTAATGTATACACTGTCACCTACTGGCCAGTTAAATACAATGGGTTTGTTTCTTTCAATTTTTTCTAGAGCGGGAAGTCTGTAATAATCTAGACTTGGTTTTTTAAGATAAGATTCAGAATCTGTTTTTGGAATTCTATTATGTAATAGCGGAATCATCGCAATCGTCATAGGAGTTCTAATGCCATAACTCACCTTGGAGACAAATAGAAAATCTCCAACCATCAATGATCCTTCCATAGAAGGAGTAGGGATAACAAAAGCCTCTATTAAAAACATACGAATAAAAGCTGCCGCAAATACAGCAAAGAAAATAGACTCTATCCATTCCCTCCCAGCAGACTTTTTGTAAGGACTTTTTTGATTCAGTCTCGCCAATTTATTTTTATCTCCAGCTTTTGTCAAAGCCTTAACCTCATCGATATAGGCCTTTTCCGTTATGTAGTTGGGGCCTATATATTTTGCAGAATTATTCTTAGCTAATAACGCTAATGCAGCTGGCGCATAGAAAACAGCTCCTGCGCTATGCTTTAACTTATATTGACCAAATGATCGTACAAGATCTACAGCCATACCCGCAAAAATGAAAATGTTAACTATCGGAACGAGGAGCAAAAGTGGCCACCAACTAGGTCTACCAATTATCTTTGCCCATTGGACAAAGTTTTTACCTGGTATAACCCCATCTATAGCAGGAATATCTGCTTTGGGAAAGAGCATATAGAGTGCAATGCTCAGAAGAACGTAGGATACTAATAGAAATATAAGTACAGACACATTTAAGTTTTAATTGACCCAAAGATACTAAAGTGTGGCTGTTAAGGACTTCATAATACTGATTAGAACAGGCCATTTTTAGATGAACGACCTGTTCTAATACGATATAAGTTAATCAAGGTCTAGTGTGTAAGCAGCAAAAAACTCGAAACTTGCACCTGCATTGGATATCGCTCCTCCATTCAAACTAGCAAGGACACCTATTTTTAGTTCTGTATATCTGCCACCAATATCATCTAATATGATACCTCCATTTACCGCAAAATCGTTAAGACTAGAGAATGAAAGACCTCCCCAAAAAGCTTCTTCTTTCTCAAACTTAGCCCCAATAACGTAATCTATGAGTTGTGGATCTACGTAGTTCACCTGGAATGAAGGCTCAATGTAATAGTCATATCCAAATAGCTTAGTGCCCATATTGGCAAAATAGTGCACTTGTCTCTGTGCATTGCCAGTTTCTAATAAGATATCAGTAGATAGTAACTGCATAGTACTGAATCCAACATAAAATAAGTTGTCACTATTGTATTCTTCAGTACCAGAAAAGTAAGCTATACCCGCACCGAAAGAGGGTAGAAATTTGCTCTGAGTATTATTACTACTCAGTGGATCGTCCGAAATCAATGTTGTCGCTTGAGAAGCATCAAATCTGTATTGGTGAAAGTATCCATTTATAGCTAAGACCAACTGATCATCTCTATTGAGTATTTCCTTCAATTTGTAAGCATAATTAGCTTGCAAGCCCGTCTTATTAATATTTCCGGTCCAATCTGAGATAATTGCTCCACCAGCACTCATATTCATATCAACAAACGGATAAGCAACAGAGGCAAGAGCGGTATTAGGAGCACCTTCAAATCCTACCCACTGTTGTCGATAGAATGTAGAAATCTGCATCTTAGTTCCAGGCGCTGTAAATGCCGGATTCCATATGTGATGCATATCTTGAAAAGGTGTCGTATGTGTTAGCTGTTGCGAGTATCCACTAACTATAGCCAAACCCAGTATAAGTAATGTGTATATTATGCTTTTCATATGTCTAGTCTCTTAAAAGGGTTAAACTACTCTTGATTTCGAATCCATCGAATTCCAAAATATAATAATAAGTATCTGCTGGTAGAGGGTCTCCATTTCTAGTGCCATCCCACCTGTCAGCATCTCTTTGATAGCCACGCTTTTCGTAAACGACATTTCCCCATCTAGAAAAGACAGTAAGATTAATCCTCTCAAATTGCTCCAGACCTTCAAACTCTAATTCGTCATTAAAGCCATCCTGGTTCGGCGTAAACATCGTGATGGTTTTAACAATGGAACCTGGATCCATATTAACGCTGATGGATATTTCATCAGTACCAACACATCCATTATTATCTACCACAGTCACAGTGAATGTTGTCGCTTCTGTTATAGCAATTGTCGGTGTACTAGTTGAAGCACCTTCAAGAATTACATCTGTATTATCCCAACTATAAGAGACACCACCTGTAGCTTCTAGAGTAAATTCTGCATCAGGTAATACCTCTCTATCTTCGCCGGCATCAACTGTCGGAAGGTCATTAACTATAACCAAGATGTCAATCGGTACTATATCATCCGGGCAAGCACCAGTTACTAATACCGTGTACGTCGTTGTCTCCGATGGTGTAGCCACTGGATTAGCACTGATCGTAGTGCTAAGCGTACCTGAAGGATCCTCCCATTCATAATTGAATCCTGATGTAACTTCTAGTGGAACTGAATCACCCAAACATATTTCAATAGCTTCATTGGCTGCAACAGCCATAACTCTCGGTTGGAAAGTAACATCAAAAGACTGACTAACTTCACAACCTTCAGATGTCATACCTACAAACGTGACTGTCTCAGTAGTTACAGAATTGACCTCCTGATAAGCCGCTGTATAGTTTTCGTTGTTACCAGATCCTGAGCCACCTGTCCATACATATGAGTCAAATACTGCTGGAACAGTAACTGTTACGTCTGGATCGTTAGGACAAAAATCTATGTC
>CALBWK010000088.1 GCA_937969415.1 uncultured Saprospiraceae bacterium
TGGGACATCCCAGGTATAGTGAGCTATACGACTCAGGGTGAGATTCTCTACGCAGATAATGCTATACATCTTTTGGTAATCAATATCAGCAATCCAAGTGAAATCCGATTGCTTGCCAAGCTAGAAAATATATATGATGGAAACAATACTGTCCTATTCCCGGATAATTCCATTGGTTTTTTTGAGTGTGTAGATACGACAAGAGGTGTAGTTGTCGGGTGGGAAACTGTAGAATTAGAATCTCCAAAATGTCAACGATGAAAAAATTAGTATATCTATTTATATTAGGCAGTGTGGGGACTGGTTTTTTTAGTTGCTTTTCCTGTGAGGAAGATTTTATTGATAGGAGTGCTACTAATTTTTCTAAGCTAGATATTAGAGGTCAGTCTATGGTCATAGCCAATGGAAGTCAATTAGTTACGCTTGATGTATCTGATCCAATCCTTCTCGCAGAGAGACAGAGGCAAGACTTGGAGACGTATCCTAGAGACCTTGTTAGCAATGAAGATTTTGTATTTATAAGTTCTATGAACGGATTGAGAGCATATAACTTAGACGACAATAGCTTTGAGAGCGATAGGTTGTCTGTTCGGGATTATTGTATTAGTGGAGGAATGACTTTAAGTGAGTCGCTACTGATTAACATAAATAATTCTTCGTGTAACTTTAGAGCAGAAGAGCAAGGCGTCAGCTTGTACAACATTGGCGATATCAACAACCTATTGTTGATGGACTTTATTCCTCTGCCCAATCCCCAATCCGCTTCAATCGATGCTTCTTGGCTATTTGTTAGTAGTGCAACTCTCGGGTTGAGTGTTTATGATATTTCTATTTCGCCTCCAGAATTGAAGCACCAACTCCCAGATTTTAGTGGGGAAAAGTTCTCATTGAGCGATGGTAAGTTGTTATTGGCTGACTTTGATCGTCTCCATCAGTTTGAATACAGTATTGCTAATGATACTATTGGATTCTTGTCTACTTTAAATTTCAACTAAGTCTATGTGGCGTCTATTGTTAATCGGTGTAGTATTTTTTTTCTGCGCTGGCCTGAGCGCTCAATCAGATGAGCAAGTTGACCAGGAAGCGTATAGCTACCCGCATTGGTGGATTACTACTAGACCTTTAGCAGTAATAACCGATCCTAGCATAACGGTTGGGGTTGAGTATATCATTGTCCCGAAGCTGAGGACGGAGTTAGAGTTAGGATGGATCTACGCTAGTAATGGATTTAGGGCAGACAACACGTGGAAACTAGGAGGAATAAGGAGGGTCAATATTTATGGAGGTATAACCTATAAATGGAATAGTATAGATGAGTTTGATTGGGTCAATCATTCAAGTAATGCCTTCCAAATTGCTGAATTCAGCCAAAACATTTCTGGGCACACTGGAGCATTGTTAGGCCTAGGCAAACATTATCATATAGATAATATGATAGCGTTAGATATGTCGTTGCAATTAGGATACGGGTATCTATTCGATAAAGATTACTTGCTTGCTGACGATGGAACAAGGGCATTGAAGGAGAATGCCGGGAAATATGATTTCTTAGTAGATTTTGCTTTTAAGATGAAGTTTGGGGTAGGTAAGCCGGCTAATCTAAAGTGAACTAGATAGAGATACTTATCTTGGGACATTTTAGAGGATATTATTTTTAAGACTTTCTTTCTTTTTATGAAGAGCCCTAAGGCACCACCTGACGCATCACAACAATCTGACCTTGATGCTGACGAGACCAAGTACATCAAAATAGGTGTAGTTGTAGCCACAGTTGTAATGTTGATTGCCTTCAATGTGTATCTCGATGAGGTCTATAATGATGGTGTTACGAGTAGTGTGCCGGCAAAAGTCAAGAGATTTTTTTCGAAGAGCAACTATGACAAATGGCAGTCAGTACCACTTGATACGGTAAAGAATCTCGAGAGAGTGGAGTTTGATTCTTTGAGATGATATAAGAACGTGGTTGATGATCTGATTAATAAAAAAAACGCCAACACTCGGATTGAGTATTGGCGTTTTTTCATTTAGAATTAGCCGATCTTAATTTTGGATGATTACCTTATCAAAGTATTTTTCGCCCTTTACGGTGCTTAATTCTATAAGATAGATACCGTTACCTAATTGAATGTCAATTTCGTTTAGCTCCTTCTCAGAGCCTCTCAATAGTTCCATACCATTTAAGTTTTTAATAGTATAGTTTTCAAATTGATGTTGAGATTCTACAAATATTTTACCTGTACTCGGGTTAGGGTAGAGCTGCACTTCTCCACTCAGTATGTTGGATTCTTTTGTAGCTGTTATCCTTCCAAATCCATCATCATACAATTCTTGTAGCTCATCGATATTGTCTATGGCTTTATCATAATCTGTAAGATAACCAGGGCAGTTGACGAAGTTGATAACTGCATCGAAGGTTAGAATTTCTCCCGGACTTAAGGTTTGTTTTTGATGTGTCGTTAATGTTCTAGGATCATTAAGTGGTATGTTTTCAGAGATCATACTCCATTCATTAGCGTTGTTGGGATTACCTGGAAAAGCATGTCTGACAAAGTCTGTGCTTGTGGGATCATAGCCATCTCCTCCACTGGTGAGTTGCGTACCATCACTCCAGATGCCGCCCATAATGCCATACTCTTCTTGTGGTAGACTAGGGTCTGTAGTGCCTGGTGTTGGGTTATTAACACCACCATTGTTGTAATAGGTAAAGTGGGTCATTGGTTGGTTCAGCAAAGTCAATGATATAACTGGCGGATCATCATAAGTGTTGACACCACCTGCACAGCTTCCATTATCGCCATCAGCATCGTCGGCGTTATAGGTGATCATAGCGTTTCTAGTTATGTCGCAACCCACATAATCATCGGTATGGCAACCGAGATCTGCATCTATAAAGTAGGAGAATCTAAATGTGCTGAGATCTTCCACTTCTCTAGATATAATTCTTTGCTGTAGAAATAGGCTGTTTGACAAAGCATCATCGCTCTCACCTTTAAAGGCGTACATAGATGAATGGACATCAACTTCAGGTACATTGGCAAAATTGACATCGTTGGGTTGAAATATCGTGTACAACATCTCGTCTGGAACCACAGGTACTCCATTGATCAGTACCGCAGGGTAGTCTCCTACTTGTGGATTGTATACGCCATCCCCATCGGTGTCCACAAAGTTGGCAAGACGTGAAGCATCTATGTTTTCTAGGCCTTCGGCGCCTGCGCCAGGCCAGTCGAGGATGTCCTCAGGAATAGGATTGTCGATGCTCCCATCAGCAGCATCTTCTATAAGTGCAAAGACTTCTGCACTTGTGATTTTCCATACCTTATTAAGGTCGGCAGTGGCATCTCTCAAGCC
>CALBWK010000089.1 GCA_937969415.1 uncultured Saprospiraceae bacterium
AGATGCTATGGGTAAAGAGAATGTTCTATTTCTGATGACAGACGCAAGTGTTATCTTAGAAGAGTCAGTGACCAGAATACTAGCGCGGCACTTTAAGAATCCTGAGATTGGGATGGTCGATGCACATATGCGCTATATAGGTGTGCAGTCGAAGGGCATCTCTAACTCGGAGAACACTTACCTCAGTGGAGAAGTCCAGTTAAAAAATAATGAGTCCATTGCGTGGGGCAGAATGATAGGTCCCTTTGGTGGTTGCTTTATGATGCGGGCTGATTTTTTTGAGCCTGTGCCGAGCAACTTTTTAGTGGATGATTTTTATCTAGCAATGAAAGTTCTAGAACAAGGGAAGCTGGTCATCAACGATCTCGATGCCAAATGTGACGAGCCTGTTACACATCAACTCAAAGACGAGTTTCGCCGTAAGAAAAGAATCTCAGCTGGTAACTTTCAGAATTTGTATGCCTTTAAGCATCTAACAAGCCCTTTCAATCTTACTGGATTTGCCTTCCTCTCCCATAAAGTCTTGAGATGGAAGGGGCCATTTTATATGATTATCATTCTTGCTTGTTCTGCTCTACTTGCCTGTCAAGGCAGTAGTATCGGCTTGTTACTCATGATTGCTCAGTTAGTGTGGTACATACTTGCACCAGCAGCCGATTGGTTGTTGTCTATGGCAGGTATACATATCAGCATACTCCGTCATATTCGCTACTTTAATTTGATGAATGTAGCCTTACTTGCCGGATTTGTAAAGTTTGTTTCTGGTGTCAGCACCAATGTATGGCAACCGACATCTAGAGACTAGTTATTCTTATTCTTGACTGCTTTGTTCTTCATTATCACTAGGCAATCTTCCGTGCTCATCTGTTCCCGCTATATATTCATCAAGGATTTCTTCCAAGTTGGGCTTAGGCACCAATCCGTGAAATCGCTCGTGCATATTTCCCTTATTGAAGACTATCATCGTTGGGATAGACTTTATTTTGAAGTGCTGGGAGAGTTTAGGGTTTGTTTCTGTATTGACCTTTGCAACCAAGGCTTTACCTGTGTATTCTTCTGCTAGCTCATCTATGATGGGCCCTAATACTTTACAGGGTCCGCACCAGTCAGCATAGAAGTCAATAAGTACAGGAACTTCTGATTTGACGACCAATTCATTGAAATTGTCATCCGTTACTTGCGTCGTAACGAATTGGTCTTTTTTATTCCAAAACATAGTAAGTTGTTGATTCTATAAAACTAAACTCCAAGTAGACTTATATGTTTTTGAATTACTGTTAATCTTCCATATAGTCGATGTTATTGTTATCCTTATGACAAATTACATATGTGGAATTTTAACCATATCTTGCCAAAGCTATAATCTAGCTAGATGAAGATAGGAATCTTGGGTCCCGCACATCCTTACAGAGGAGGTATCGCTGCCTTTACAGAACGGATGGCACAAGCACTGATAAGTGAAGGTCACGAGGTAGTGATATACACATATACATTGCAGTATCCAGATTTTATGTTTCCCGGTAAGACACAGTTCACGGATAAGGCACCACCCGCAGGGTTGACGATATTACGTCGCATCAATTCAGTGAACCCACTCAGTTGGCGCAAGGCAGCCCTTAAGATAATTGAGGATAATAATGAGGTGCTCATACCTATGTTCTGGATGCCTATAATGGGCTTATCTCAAGCCAAAATATTAAAGCAAGTCAAGAAAAAGATCCCCCATGCCAAAGTATTGAGTGTTGTTCATAATCTCATCCCACACGAATCCAGAGTGGGTGACCATTCATTGACCAAGCAATTTACCTCTGTTGTAGATGGCTATATGGTGCTTACGGAGAGTGTTCTTCACGATGTAAGGAAATACTCTAACAAGCCGGCACTCGTTTCGCCACATCCTATCTATGATTCATTTGGTGATATAGAAGATCAAGAGGAGGCAAGGGCCCGACTAAGATTGGAACGAGAGGTTCCCTACCTGCTCTTCTTTGGGTTGATAAGAGAGTATAAGGGACTTGATTTGTTGTTGGAAGCCTTAGCGGATAATCGACTTGAGGAGCTAGGCGTCCGATTAATTATAGCAGGAGAGTACTATTCTAAAAAAGATAAATATGCCCAGCTTATTGAAGCCCACAGCTTGTCTAGCCGCATAGTTGATGTCGATCAGTTTATTCCAGATGATCAAGTGGCACATTATTTCAATGCAGCAGACTTGGTAGTCCAGCCTTATAAATCGGCAACGCAAAGTGGGGTAACGCAGATCGCCTATCATTTTGATAAGCCTATGGTGGTTACAGATGTAGGCGGGTTGAGAGAGATGTGCCCTGATGGAAAAGTAGGTTATGTAGTCGAGCCTAATGCTCAAGCGATAGCCGATGGGATTTATCGTTTTTTGACTTCTAGTGATAAAGAGGCGATGACAAATGGGATTCGAGAAGAGAAGGCAAAATATAGTTGGGAGACCTTTGTCGAGAACTTATTTACTTTAGAAAGTCAGGTAGAGAGCTGATGCTTCTTATGTCTTTGGCATAGATATTTCAAGATATTTGTAGATGTTACATCGACCTTTATCGAAATAGCTACAGATAAAGAACTAACTACTACACAATTTTCCTTAGTTGTAATATAAACTTCAATAGATGTCAGAGAGCGATAACAAAAAAGATCAAGGCCACACAGCACACGCAAATTCTATTATTAAGAATCATATGATCTGGTCGATGGGAGCAGGTTTTATTCCTGTACCTGTAGCAGATTTTTTTGCTGTAACAGCGATTCAGCTAGATATGATAAGACAGTTGTGTAAGGTCTATTCTATAGATTTCAAAGAGACTGAAGGTAAGGCTATAATCACTTCTCTCACAGGATCTGGGCTAGCGCGATTGGGTGCTAGAGCTGTTAAGTTTATACCTGGAATCGGCTCCGCTATTGGTGGATTAACCTTGGCTGTATTGTCAGGGGGCTCTACTTATGCGATAGGAGAAGTCTTCAAAAAGCACTTTGAAACTGGCGGTACCTTTTTAGATTTTGATCCTCAACGACTCAAGAACTACTACGATGAGAAATTTGAAAAGGGGAAGCAGATGGCCAAGAATATGGAAGTCAAAGAAAAGGTCAAGCACGAAAAAGCGGAAGAGAAAGTAGAGGAAATGACCAATCAACCGAAAGTCAAAGACCTTGTCAAGCAATTGGAGTCTATATCAGAAATGCGAGATAATGGCGTCTTGACAGATGCAGAATTCGAAACACTGAAAAAGAAAATTCTCGAAGCTCAGAGCAAAATGTCTTAGTAGCCCTTTTTAAAAGGCTAGCCGGGCTTCGGCTGTTATATCTTGATCGACAAACTCACCTGCCAGATACTTATAGTAACCGGCGACACCTATCATAGCAGCATTGTCTCTGCAATACTGGAAGGCCGGTATATAAGCTGTCCAACTTTTCTCAACGGCTGTTTGTTCTAAGGTTGTCCTCAATGCACTGTTAGCGGATACCCCTCCAGCTATAGCAATTTCTGTGATACCTGTTTGCTCGGCAGCTAATTTTAGTTTGTCCATTAGCATAACTATGATACTCTTCTGTACGGAAGCACAGATGTGGACGAGTTCTCTATTGATAAATTCTGGATCTTCTTTCATTTGATCCCGTAAAAAGTAAAGTATAGATGTCTTCAGTCCTGAAAAGCTAAAGTCTAGACCCTTTACTTTGGACTTTGAGAAAGCAAATTTCGCCTCGCCTTCTTGCGCTTTCTTATCCATCACTGGGCCTGCAGGATAGGGTAGACCTAGCATCTTTCCTGCCTTATCGAAAGCCTCTCCAGCAGCGTCATCGAGGGTTTGACCTAAGATTTCCATATGTAGATGACTGTGCACTTTTACAATCTGGGTATGTCCTCCAGACACAGTAAGGCAAAGGAATGGGAGCTGAGGATGCGGGGACTCAGCATAGTGTGCTAACACGTGCGCATGCATATGATGTACCTCTATAAGTGGTATGTCAAGGCTAAGGGCTAGAGATTTAGCAAAGGTGACACCGACAATCAAGCTGCCTAGGAGCCCAGGCCCTCGTGTAAAGGCAACCGCATTGAGGTCTTCTAGGCTGACTTCTGCTTTCTTGAGTGCAGCATCGACTACAGGTACGATATGTACCTGATGTTCTCTAGAGGCCAATTCAGGAACTACGCCTCCATATTCTTGATGTGCTGTTTGTACCGAGACGATATTGCTCAGTACTTCTCCATTTTTGATTACTGCAGCCGATGTATCATCACATGATGATTCTATGGCAAGTATGATAATATCCTTTCCCACATCGCTAAAATAATCCATATTCACCCACCAACTATGCGTTTGACGGCATCCTTGTACTTTAAGCCGGTCGATTGTATTGATTTGTTAATAAAAATTGTTTTTTTTACAAATCTCAGGTCGATTGACCTTAGAATACTTATTTAGAAGCATAGAAGTAGCAAATGAAGACGATTATAAGCTTATTACTGACCGTATTAGTTCTTTTCTTAATATATGCCTTAGTGCTTAATATTAAGGAACCTATTGAGTTTCAAGCAGTTAAAAGTACCCGAAAGGCTAAAGTGGTCAATTCGTTAGAGAATATTAGGACTGCTCAGGAGGTTTTTAAATTGGCTACAGGTAAGTATGCACACAATTTTGATACCCTCACACAAGTGCTAAAAACCGATAGCATTAAGATAACTACCATATTTGGAGACAAAGACGATAAGAAGAGCACCGAAGAATTTAGAGAAGTCATCACTTATAAGAGTGCTATCGACTCTTTCAGCAATCTTTTCCTTAGAAAGGATATGAAAGTGCCGAATATCGATTCGCTTAGATATGTACCTTACACTAAAGGAGATACCTATACTATAGCAGCAGATACAATGACTTATCAGTCTACCTTGGTAAATGTTGTTGAAGTCGGTACAAGATGGAAAAACTTTATGGGAGAATATGCTGACACCAAGTATATGAAGTATGATAACTCTTATGACCCTAATAATCCAATTAAATTCGGTGATATGAATGCACCCAATTTGGCTGGAAACTGGTCTATGAATTAAATGAATAAATCAGGACTGGCATTTGATAATATTGCTGATCCAAAGGATATAAGTGAACTGTCTGTCGTCTTGTATGCAGACAGTTTTTTTTATGGGCTTTGGGACAAGACCAGTACTCTGTGTAAGACTGGGTATCATCCCTATGTTAGTCTTCAAAGCATCTCCAAATTATGGTACCATAGCTACAATCTGGAATCTGTAAAAGTGCTTTCTGCCGTCAAGCCCTATGTCCATCTAGATGCCGCGGATTATGAAGAAGAGTTTTTTGATGTCTACTTTCATGGCTTATATGACATCCAGAAATTAAATGGATACAGGAAGCTGGTAGACCAGTTTTCATTCCAGGATATCAAGACGCTACATTATTTAGAACCTCAATTCAAGAAGAAAATAAGTCAGAACCTATATGCAACTCCTAAGCATCTGTCTACTGCGATGGCAGAGGCCAATCACAAGTATGCAGAAGGCTTGCTCTGTTATATAGGGCAAGGTATAGTCCATATTACTCTGGTCAACCAAGAAGGATTCAGGATGTATAATCAGTTTCCTTGTGCTTATGATCTAGATTGTTTGTATTACCTTTTGATGATCTGTCAATCCTTTGGTATCAGTGCTGCGTCGCAACCACTATTCTTAGGTGGTAATAATTTGGGTAAGTCTTTCCTTGAGAGTCAACTGGTCAAGTATTTTCCGAAGCTACAATTGATAGGTGAAGAGATAAAAATTTCTTCTAAGCGCCCTGCCTCGCAGTCTCATTACTATGACCTTCATATATGTAGGTTATGCGGATAATAGGGGGACAGTTCAAAGGTCATCGTTTTACACCACCCGCCAAAAAATGGCCTACGCGACCGACCACAGATATATCCAAAGAGGGACTTTATAATATACTGGCCAATAGGATAGACTTTGAAGATATTAAGTTCTTAGATCTATTTGGCGGGACAGGTAATCACTGCTATGAGTGCATATCTCGGGGGTGTACAGATGCGACCTATGTAGATAAGTTTCCTGGCTGCGTGGCCTTTGCCAAGCAGATGGCTGAGAAGTTGGATATAGAAGCCTATCTGACCATACATCGTATGAATGTCTTTACATTTATTAAGCGGTGTCAAGAGCAGTATGATTACATCTTTGCAGGGCCGCCATACCCTCTGCAGAATATCCCAGATATACCTGATTTGATCCTCGATCAAGAGATGATAGCAGATCAAGGGTTTTTGGTGTTAGAACATAACCCTCAAGTAGATATGTCCAAGCACAGCCATCTCATAGAGCAGCGCAACTATGGACAGACGATCTTTAGTTTTTTTGGCTCATCCATCAGTACGTCCTAGATTTTACAACCGCAGTCGATTTGCCTTTTCATCTTACAATTAGATAGATGTAAATGTTAATTTAGCGACAATAAAAACTATTGTTATGAAAAAATTACTTTACGAAGCTTTGCTGACTTGCCTTATGGTTATGGTCGGCGTAAGTTTTATGCAAGCCCAGAGGAATATCTCTGGTGTGGTATCTGATGGGAATGAACCCCTCATTGGTGCTTCAGTTTCAGTCAAAGGAACTACCATAGGAACCGTCACAGACATCGATGGTTCTTTTAATTTGACAATTCCAGATAACGCCACGGAGCTAAGTGTGGATTATTTGGGCTATGCAACTTCTATTATCAATATTTTAGAAGGTGATCTTAATAATATTATTTTGTCTGAAGATGGTAAAGTCTTAGATGAAGTAGTCATTACGGGTTTAGCTTCAACGGTAAAAAGGTCAAATCTAGCTAATGCCGTAGCATCTATATCCGCTAAGGAATTAACCGGAGTAACTCCACAAAGTACTGTTGATGGTGCACTTTATGGAAAATTCAAAGGGGCTGATATTCGAGCCAACTCTGGTGCACCAGGTGGAGGATTCTCAATTAGATTAAGAGGTGTTACTTCTGTATTCCTCAATCAACAACCGCAATATATTATTGATGGTATCTACATAGATAATTCATCAATATCCCTAGGGACAGATATTGTAACAGCTGCAGCAGGTGGTGGTAATACGGCTACCAATCAAGATGATGCGTCTAACAGAGTTGCGGATTTGATTCCAGAAGATATAGAATCCATAGAAATACTTAAAGGTGCTTCTGCAGCAGCTATCTATGGACTAGGTGGTGCAGGAGGAGTTGTAGTTATAAAGACGCAGTCTGGAAAATACAACTCGAAAGCAAAAGTGAATTTCAGTCAGACTATTGGTATGTCTAGACCTACAAGATTGTTAGGAAGTAGAGAATGGGATGCCGCTAAGGTCGGTGCAACCTTTGGTGCTGCTGATAGTCTAGAGTTTTTGAATAATGGTCTTAATAATTACGAGTCTGAGCTTTTTGATAGAACAGCTATTAACACAATCAGTGCACTTAATGTAAGTGGAGGATCAGATAAGACTAAATACTTTATCGGTGGGACTTACAGAGTCCAGGATGGACTTGTAGAGAATACAGGTTATGATAAAGCTTCTGTGAGAGCCAATATTACGACCAAACTGACTGATAGATTGGAAGTCGGATTAAGCTCATCTTACATAACAGCTGAATCGGATAGAGGGTTATTTAATAACTCAAATGCAAATACGACAGTAGGATATGCCCTGGCTTTCACTAGGCCTTGGGAAAATTTATTTTCTGATGAGAATGGTAACTTCCCTGCAGGAGGAGCTGGTTCTAATCCATTAGAAACTGTATCACTTATTACAAATAAGGAAGAAGTAACAAGATTGTTAGGCAGTGTAAATGCTTCTTACCGAATTATGCAAAGAGATAACCAGTCATTGAAAGCTGGTGTAGAAGTTGGCCTTGATCAATATACATTAAGAACAACTGCACTATTCCCACAAACGCTGTCTTATTATCGTGATCCTGCTTCACTAAGAGGTGTATCAGTAGCTGGTAGAGCATTTAATACACGAACAAATGTTACTGGATATTTAGTACACAATTACTTTGCTGATAATGGCTTAAGTTTTAGATCTCAATTAGGTGCAATCCAATTGGATAGAAGTAGAGACATTACACGAATAATTGCATCTGGGTTGAATGGTTCTCAAACGAATGTAGATCAGTCAGAAAACCAGACTGTCAGTCAGGATAGATTATCTGACCAGATTAAAGGTGCTTTCTTTCAGGAGGAAATCAACTGGGATGATAAAATTATTGGTACTCTAGGTATACGTGCGGATAAGTCATCTAACAACGGTGATCCGAATCAGATTTTCTGGAATCCTAAAGCTTCAGTAGCAGTGAATCTTCACAATATGATTGATTTAGGTGTCTTTTCTCAATTAAAGCCAAGGATTGCATTTGGACAGTCCGCTAGATTTGCAGGCTTCGGAGATAGATTTAATGCTCTAGATCCTTCATCTGTAAATGGAAATGCAGGTTTGTTTACTAATGCATTACAAGGTAATCCAGACGTAAGTCCAGAGACACAATCAGAGTTAGAGTTTGGTGTTGATATGGGTTTCTTGGATAACAACTTATTGTTTACAGCTACTTACTATGTCAAGACTATAGACGACTTATTATTACGTCAAAATGTTCCTTCGTCTTCTGGTTTTACAACAAGAGTAACAAATGGAGGAGAGCTGGTAAATAACGGTATCGAATTAGGAATTCAAACTGAAATTTTAAGTTCAGAGAATCTTTCTTGGGCAGTAGGGCTTAACTGGTGGAAGAATTCTTCAGAAGTAACGAGATTAGATATTCCAGCTTTTAATACAGGTGGTTTCGCTGCATTCTTAGGTGCTGGTAGAATAGAGGAAGGCTCTTCGGCAACACAGTTGATTGGTACAATTGATCAATCAAGATGTACTAGCGACACAGATTGTACTAACGTAGATCCCGAAGGAGATGGCTTTATGGTTTATGGAGATATGGAAGCAGACTTCAATATGTCATGGACTAATAGTCTTCTGTATAAGAATTTTGAACTGAACTGGTTGTTCCACTGGAAAAAAGGTGGTGACGGTATCAATCTTTCTACACTACTATATGACTTTGGTCAGACGACTTGGGATTTTGACGATACTGGTTTAGATCCGAATGGAGAATTGACGAATGGTGAGTATAGACTATCTACTTTCCCAGTACATCCAGGTGGATTTATTGAAGATGCTAGTTACTTGAGATTAAGAGAGGTAGGTTTGTATTATAATATTGCAGGAGAAAAAATTCCTTGGGCTCAGGGAATAAGATTAGGTGTGTCTGGAAGAAATATCTTGAACATATTTGATTACAACAGTTATGATCCAGAGGTGTCTAACTTTGGAAATAATGTATTAATCAATTCTGTAGAGGTTACACCTTACCCAGCAAGTATGAATCTGAATTTCCATTTAAATGTAACCTTCTAAAATAATTGCAAACATGAAAAATTTATTATCACTTTTAGCACTTATCATTTTAGTTGGATTCAGTGCTTGCAATGTAGACGAAGTACTCAACCCTAATTCTCCCACTGTAGAAAGTGTAGAAAATGGAGCGACGTTGGCAGACATCAGATTGCTGGCAAGTGGGTTACAAGCAGTACAGCGTGTAGATATGAACTTTCACTATTGGACTGTATCAGGCGTAGGTAGAGAGTATTTTGATATGAGGGGGACAGATCCTCGATATACAAGTGAGTTACTCGGTAGTAACGGTAGTAGCTTGGATAATAATGGGTTCTTGACGACAAGAGCTTTTGGAGGCGTCTACAGGACTATTAGAAATGCTAATCTTTTGAAGCAAGCTGTTGCTAATACAACGGCGACGCTTTCAGATTCAGATAGAAATGCTTTTTTAGGCTTCGCTAATACTATGATCGCCAATGAACTCTTGAGAGAAGCAGTAAGACAGTTTGAAAATGGTATGAGAATAGACGTCCAAGATCCATTTAACCTAGGACCTTTTACTAACTCGTTTGCAGAGACACTTACTGAAGTGAGTGCAATATTGGATGATGGGTTTAGTGAGCTTTCTGCTACAACAGCTGGTGATGTTCTATGGGCATTAGAAGGCTTTGGTTCAGCAGGCGCTACTGCTACAGAAGCTCTGACTAACTGGAATAGAGGACTTGCTGCTAGAGTTGCTTTGTATCAAGGCGATATGTCAGGAGCAAGATCTGCTGCACAAGCGGCCTTGTCCAGTATTGGAGGTGATTTGAACTCAGGGGTATATGTAGAATATGGAGGTGCAACAGGAAATGATTTACAGAATCCTTTCTTTTTTGTTCCTGGTGTAGACTTTTATATGGCTCACGAATCTTATGTAACAGATGCAGAAGATGGTGACGGTAGATTATCTAAAGTAACTGAGCAAGATGAGCCAATTATGATAGATAACTTGAGTAGTCGATATCTAGTGACTATTGTTCCATCCAATTCTTCTCCATTTCCAATCTTAAGAAACGAAGAATTGACACTCATATTAGCTGAGGCCAATATTGGTACAGATAACAATGCTGCAGTAGATGCTATCAATACAGTAAGAGCAGCAGCTGGTTTACCTGCTTACGATGGCGGACTGGATGATGCTAGTATTACTGAGCAGTTGATCTATGAGAGAAGATATTCTCTATTTGGTGAAGGGCATAGATGGGTTGATATGAGAAGATGGGGTAGACTTGGAGATTTGCCTCTTGATAGATCAGGCGATTCTGTTCACGAACAGTTCCCACGACCAGTTACTGAAGGAGAATAATTTAATTCCCTCCATAACAAGGAGCTAAAATAAATGAGGTGCATTCAATCAATGAGTGCACCTCTTTTTTGTCTAGATCTAACTGATACCCAACACTTCTTTGGATATATGCATGGCTACAAGCATATTAGGCACATCAACGACTTCGGCTATTTTGAGATCACCAGCTAAAGAGCATAATGCATAAGCTTCATTACGCGAAAGTTGATGCTCAGCTACTAGGTAATCGACCATATATTCTACTGCCTTTCTCGCAGCCTCATCTATAGTAGTACCAATTGCTGTTACTGCGTAGTAATCATCTGACTCATATTCAGGTTCAGGAATAGTCCTGCCACCCTTGATAACTTCCACTTGATAGATGATATGCATTGGTGCCTCTATTGCTGTTCCACACACCTCGCCCATACCCTGTGTAGCGTGTGCATCTCCTATTGAGAACAAAGCCCCTTCGACAAAGACTGGGAAATAGATAGTAGTTCCCTCTACCATATGCGGATCATCCATATTGCCTCCATTCTTTCTTGGGGGGATAGTGGATAGCATTTCTGCTGTTTCCGGAGCTACACCCATAACACCAGGAAAAGGCCGAAGCGGTACTTTTATTTTGTCATTGAAATTAATATGTGAATCGCCCTTAGACATTTCATAAGTTTTCAGATATGGTTCTTTGAATTTATCTGCTAAAAATCCGAAACCAGGGAGGATAGAATTCCATCCACAATCAACCAAATCTATTTGAATCAATTTTACCTTAAGCACATCACCTGGAACAGCACCTTCTATATAGACAGGTCCCGTCAACGGGTGAATAGGTTCAAATTTTAAGTCCTTAAGCACTTCTGGTCCATCGCCACAATGAATTTGGCCAGCAGAGGCTTCTTGTGTGTAGACATCGATTATTGCACCCGATTTGACTCGTGCAACTGGTGGTATAGCAGAACTAAACTTATTATGTACTTGATCGGCACTAAGAAAAAGATCTGGTTTAACTTTTACTTCTTGGATGTCATTCATCTTTCCAATTTCATTATCTATAGGATTATGGCACTGGATAAATAAGATGGTAAGGGTCGTAATAAGCGTATACTTCAACATATTAAAATCATTATTTCTTTAAAGTTAAAAAAGCCTGAGCGAAATATATCAGCTACGCTTCTTGGGCCAACTATAGGTATAGCTTCTCGATATAGAGTATTTTCGTTGTCTAATTACGAGTTATGGGAATGCTGGCAAATCTGCAAGCGGAAATAAAGGGAGCCATCGAGCAAGTATTTGACTATCAATTGCCTGATAATCAATTAATTGTAAGCCCTACCAAGAAGGAATTTGAAGGTGAATATACCTTCGTCACCTTTCCTTTGGTCAAGGCGCTAAAAAACAAACCAGAAGTACTGGGTGAGCAAATGGGAGCTTATCTCAAAGCGAATTCATCTATAGTTTCTGACTTTAACGTAGTCAAAGGCTTCTTGAATCTCAGCTTAAATGATGGCTTTTGGTCCTCAGCGCTTTCTACAGTGGGAGAGGATACCTTTGGGTCTAGACCAGCTAATGGAAAGACTTTTATGGTCGAGTTCTCTTCACCCAATACCAACAAGCCACTTCACCTTGGTCATATACGGAACATCCTTTTAGGTTGGTCAATGGCGCAGATTGCAGAGGCCAATGGTTACAAGGTGATTAAGACCCAAGTCATTAACGATAGAGGTATAGCCGTCTGCAAGTCTATGATAGCTTGGCAAGATTTAGGGGAGGGCAAGACGCCAGAGAGCACAGGTACTAAAGGTGACCACTTTGTCGGTTCATATTATGTAGCTTTCGAGCAAGTCTTTCAAAAAGAATACAAAGCTTGGCAAGAGACGGAGCAAGGTCAGGAAGTCTTTTCTTCTCTGGCAAAAGAGGGACAGGATGCAGGGACTTTTTTCAAAGGATATAAAAACAAATACTTTAATGAGTACAGCGCTATAGGTGCTCGTACCAAAGAGATGCTCCTCAAGTGGGAAGCTGAAGATCCAGAAGTGATAACGCTATGGAAAAAGATGAATGGCTGGGTCTACGAAGGCTTTGAGACAACCTATAAGAAGCTAGGTGTCAATTTTGATTATAACAATTATGAGTCAGAAACCTACTTGCTCGGAAAGGAGTTTGTCGATGAGGGATTGAAGTCAGGAGTATTCTATAAAAAGGATGATGGTAGTACTTGGATAGATCTAGAGTCTGCCAAGATGGATCACAAGATAGTCTTGAGAAGTGATGGTACTTCAGTCTATGTAACTCAAGACTTAGGTACAGCACATCAGCGTTATGAGCAGTACAAGATGGATCATCTTGTCTATGTTGTAGCGGATGAGCAAGACTACCACTTTAAAGTACTGTTCGAAATTCTCAAGCGATTAGGAGAGCCTTACGCTGAGAGCCTATATCATTTATCGTATGGGATGGTAGACTTGCCGTCTGGCAAGATGAAGTCTCGAGAAGGAACTGTCGTCGATGCAGATGATCTAGTAGAGGAAGTAATTGGCGAAGCCCGCAAGGCATCTCAAGAGCGCGGTGGCTTAGAAGGTATAAGTACAGAAGAGCAAGAGGAGATATATCGCAAAGTGGGACTTTCAGCATTGAAGTATTTTATCATTAAAGTCAATCCTAAAAAGCGAATGACTTTTGATCCCAAAGAGTCAGTCGATATGCAAGGCCAGACAGGTCCATATATTCAGAATGCTTTTGTGAGAATACAATCTATATTTAGAAAGGCTGGTGTTGCTAAAGTGGATCAACCAAAAGATGCTTTAGAGTTTAATAATTTAGAAAGAGATCTTATCGTGCAATTGTCGCAGTACCCGCACGTACTAGAGGAGGCCTTCAATAAATATGATCCGAGTATCATAGCGAACTATAGCTATACCTTAGCTAAGAGTTTTCACAGATTTTATCACGATTGTAGAATCCTCAATGCAGAAACCGAAAGCCTCAAGCAAAATCGATTGTATTTATCGCAAACCATAGGGTCTATCCTCGAGTCATCTATGCAGTTGCTCGGAATGGAAATGCCGGAATATATGTAAAGCTTATCCTGATTGTGCGGGTAGGTTTATCAATCAAATAAAAAGACATGAGTCAAAACGAAAATAAAGAAGTCAAAGAGAGCAAGAATTTTATTCAAGAAATTATCGAAGGAGATATCGCTTCAGGAAAGCACGAGGGTAGGGTCCATATGCGATTCCCTCCCGAGCCCAATGGCTATCTGCACATCGGCCACGCTAAGGCCATCTGGATCAACTTCGAGACAGCTAAGCAATATGGTGGCAAGACCAATCTTAGATTTGACGATACCAATCCAGTAAAAGAGGACGTAGAGTATGTTAATTCTATCAAGAAAGATATCAAATGGCTCGGCTATGAGTGGGAAGGCGAGGCGCTATATACATCCAACTACTTCCCGCAACTCTATGCCTATGCAGAAGATCTGATCAATAAAGGATTGGCCTATATAGATTCATCCTCGCCAGAGGAGATGGCAGAGATGAAGGGCACACCCACTAAGCCTGGTACAGCAAGTCCTTTCAGGGATCGCCAACCTGAAGAGAATCTCGAGCTTTTCCGTAAGATGAAAGCTGGTGAGTTTCCAGATGGTGCGATGGTGCTCAGAGCCAAGATTGACATGGCTGCACCGAATATGCTGATGCGGGATCCAGTGATCTACAGAATTAAGCATGCGCACCACCACAATACAGGTGATGAGTGGTGTATCTACCCGATGTATGACTTTGCGCATGGCCAATCTGATTCTATAGAGAATATCACCCACAGCTGCTGCTCATTAGAGTTTATGCATCACAGGCCATTGTATGATTGGTTTGTCGAAAAGCTGGGTATATTCCCATCTAAGCAGTACGAGTTTGCTAGGATGAATGTGGCCTATATGATCACATCTAAGAGAAGACTCCTTAAGCTGGTGGAAGAAGGACTTGTCAGTGGCTGGGATGATCCTAGAATGTCTACCTTGTCGGGTATGCGTAGAAGAGGTTATCTCCCTCAGTCGATAAGAAGATTCTGTGCGCAGACAGGTGTACAGAAGAGAGACAATCTGCAAGAGATGGAGTTGCTAGAGTCCATAATCCGAGATGACTTAAATCAAGTGGCGACTAGAGCGATGGTGGTAATGGATCCATTGAAACTCGTCATTACAAATTATCCTGAAGGCCAAGTTGAAAACTTACCGTCTAAGAATAATCCACAAGATGATTCTGCAGGAGAACATATGATGACCTTTTCTAGAGAGATCTGGATAGAGCGCGGAGATTTTATGATAGATCCGCCTAAAAAATATTTCCGACTAGCACCTGATAAGCACGTGAGACTTAAGGGTGCCTACATTATACAAGCAGAGAAGTATCTGCAAGATGAGGCCGGAAATATAACTGAGGTTCACTGTAAGTATTTTCCAGAAAGTAAGAGCGGTAGTGACAACTCTGGCATTAAAGTCAAAGGCACGATGCACTGGGTTGATTCTACTTCAGGAATTCCATTGGAGCTGAGGTTGTACGATCGATTATTTGTAGATCCTACGCCGACTGGACACGAGGAGAAAGACTTTCTAGAGTTCTTCAACAAAGAGTCGCTTGTTGTCAATAATGAAGCGATTGCTGAGGCTCATCTTAAGGAGGTTGGAGAAGCAGAGCCATTACAGTTTATGCGTAAAGGATACTTTATCAAGGATGCTGATTCTACACCTGATAAATTGGTATTCAATAGAACAGTAACAATGCGTGATAGTTGGGCCAAAATGCAGAAGAAATAAATCTAAATATCAGATCGATATGAAAACACTCGAGACTTTATTAGTTGACATCAAGGATGGGATAGCGGTAGTCACCATCAATCGACCTAAAGCATTGAATGCTATTAACCATACGGTGATGTCTGAGGTAGGTTATTTGTTTAACAAAGGCTTACCCTTGGATGAACTGAAGGGGATCATCATAACAGGCTCTGGAGATAAGGCTTTTATTGCTGGTGCTGATATCAAGGAGTTTATAGGGTTGACAGCTGCAGAGGGTAGCGAGAAATCTGCTTTCGGACATAAGGTGTTTAACAGCATAGAGCAATGTCCTGTACCTGTCATTGCAGCTATCAATGGCTATTCACTAGGTGGGGGTAATGAACTCGCTATGGCTTGTCACCTACGGATCTGTAGTGACAATGCGATGTTTGGCCAGCCAGAGGTCAAACTAGGCTTAATACCTGGCTTTGGCGGCTCTCAACGGTTTATACAGTATCTAGGTAAAGGTAGAGCGATGGAGCTCCTTCTGACTGCCGATATGATAGACGCCACAAAGGCCTTAGAGTATGGACTAGTTACCCATGTCACGCCACAAGAGGAATTGATGTCTGTGGCGACCAAGATCATTACTAAAATTGGTAGCAGAGGTCCTGATGCAGTAGCCAAGACGATCGAGACAGTCAATGCTTATTTTGACAAGAACCAAGATGGGTTTGGATTAGAAATCGATTATTTCGGCAAAGCGATGGCCTCTGACCAAACCAAAGAAGGTGTTGCGGCATTTATAGAGAAGCGGAAGCCAAATTTTAGAGGCTCGATAAGCTAGTCTTTCACTAAGAAGGTTATAGGTCTGTCAAGTGGAGAGATTAGGTTTTAGTCAATTTTGACTAACTATTGTACTATTTTCGCTGACACGTATTAATGCACTACACCTAACCTTTTATTATGGAAAAGATTGCACCGTATAAGTCTAAGAATAAGATTCGAATCTTAACTGCAGGTTCACTTTTTGATGGTCACGATGCAGCCATTAATATTATGCGTCGAATCATCCAACGGTCAGGCGCAGAGGTGATCCACTTAGGCCATAACAGGCCTGTACATGAAATTGTAGACGCGGCTATAGAAGAAGATGTACAAGGCATCGCACTCACCTCTTATCAAGGTGGTCATAATGAATTCTTTAAGTACGCCTATGATCTACTTAAGGAAAAGGGCGCTGGACATATCAAAATATTTGGAGGTGGTGGCGGTACGATATTACCATCAGAGATAGAGGACTTGCATCAGTATGGGATTACAAAGATTTACTCTCCAGATGATGGAAGGTCGATGGGCTTGCAAGGAATGATCAATGATCTCCTTCAACAATGCGATTATCCCATAGCAGAGCAACTCAATGGTCAACTAAAGAAAATTTCTGGAAAAGATTCCACTTCTATTGCTCGGTTGATTTCTGCCATAGAAAACTATCCTGAGGACAATACAAGTTGGTTACAAAAACTAAAAGAAGAAGTCAAAGATTCTGATACACCCGTCTTAGGTATCACAGGTACTGGAGGAGCAGGAAAATCAAGTCTTGTAGATGAGCTCGTCTTGAGATATCTCGCAGCGAATCCCAAAAAGACTCTAGCCATAATATCGGTAGATCCATCAAAAAGAAAAACGGGTGGGGCTCTACTAGGAGATAGAATCCGAATGAACTCCATCTCAGACTCTAGAATCTTTATGCGTTCTCTGGCTACTCGTCAGTACAATGCCGCGCTCAATAAGCATATCGATGGGACCATAGCCATCCTCAAAAAGTCTGGCTTCGATCTCATCATCTTAGAGACTTCTGGAATCGGTCAGTCAGATTCTGAGATTGTCGATCACGCAGATTTTTCTGTCTATGTTATGACACCAGAATTCGGTGCAGCCTCGCAGCTAGAAAAGATTGATATGTTAGATTTTGCCAATCTTATTGTGATCAATAAGTTTGACAAGCGTGGCTCTTTAGATGCCATTAGAGATGTGAGAAAACAATTTCAGCGCAATCACGATCTGTGGCACGAGGATGTTTCCACTATGCCTGTCTACGGGACGATTGCTTCTCAGTTCAATGACCCTGGAGTCAATGCTGTCTTCAATGAATTGATGGACAAGCTTTGGCCTAAAAATAAGTTGGATGATTTGCCAGAAGGGCAGTCAGAGAAGCAATACATCATACCACCTTCTCGTGTAAGATATCTGTCAGAAATAACAGAGACCATTCACAAATACGATAAAGAAGTAGAAGAACAATCTGAGATAGCCCGTCAACTCTCTGGCTTGGAAAGTAGTATAGAATTGGTAAAAGAGGAAAGTGTGCAAGAGGCTTTGACAGAGGCAAAGAAAAACCTAGAGCAGGAATTATCTCGAGAGAATAAAGAGCTGTTGGAAGAATGGGAAGAGAAAAAAGCAAAGTATACGGCAGAGCATTTCACTTATAAAGTAAGAGACAAAGAATTTAAGATTGAGAATTTCACTAAGTCTCTATCGCAAAATGATATACCGAAGGTGGTACTGCCTCGGTATAAAGACAGAGGTGATATACTGAGGTGGTCTAGGCAAGAGAATGTGCCAGGGGAGTTTCCTTATACTTCTGGTGTCTTCCCATTTAAGAGAAAGGGTGAGGATCCGACAAGGATGTTTGCTGGGGAGGGTGGCCCTGAGAGAACCAATAAGCGTTTTCATTACCTCTCTAATGGGATGCCTGCTAAGAGGTTGTCGACGGCCTTTGATTCCGTGACGCTATACGGAGAAGATCCCGATTATAGACCTGATATCTATGGTAAAGTAGGAAACTCTGGGGTCAATATTAGCTCACTCAATGATGCGAAGAAATTGTATTCAGGCTTTGATCTCTGTGATCCTAAGACCTCGGTTTCTATGACCATCAATGGCCCTGCTGCCACCATAGCCGCCTATTTTATGAATGCTGCTATCGATCAGCAATGTGAATTATATATCAAGGAAAACGGATTAGAATCTAAGGTCGAGGCCAAGTTTAAAGAAGTCTATGATGATCAGGGCCTCCCTAGGCCACGCTATGAGGGCGATATCCCTGAAGGTAATGATGGTCTAGGTCTTATGCTCTTAGGATTGACTGGAGACCAGATTCTAGAGCCTGCTGTCTATGCAGAACTAAAGAAGAAAGCTTTGAACTCTGTGAGGGGAACAGTCCAAGCAGATATCCTCAAAGAAGACCAAGCACAGAATACCTGTATATTTTCAACGGAGTTCTCTTTGAGATTGATGGGGGATGTCCAGCAATACTTCATTGATCAGGGAGTAAGAAATTTCTACTCTGTGTCGATCTCAGGATACCATATCGCAGAGGCTGGCGCTAACCCTATTACACAGTTAGCCTTCACGCTTTCCAATGGTTTTACTTTTGTAGAGTATTACTTGTCTAGAGGGATGGACATCAACGCTTTTGCGCCTAATCTTTCTTTCTTTTTCTCTAATGGTGTAGATCCTGAGTACGCAGTAATCGGTAGAGTAGCAAGAAGAATATGGGCGAAGGCTATGAAGCATAAGTACGGCGCCAATGCAAGAGCACAAAAGCTCAAGTACCATATCCAAACTTCCGGAAGATCACTGCATGCGCAAGAGATCGACTTTAATGATATCAGAACAACCTTGCAGGCCCTCTATGCGATCTATGACAATTGTAACTCGCTCCACACCAATGCGTATGATGAGGCGATAACGACGCCTACAGAAGAAAGTGTAAGAAGAGCTGTAGCTATACAGATGA
>CALBWK010000090.1 GCA_937969415.1 uncultured Saprospiraceae bacterium
CCTCCAGCACTAAAGAGATCGTTCAATGACGCGTCATTAGTCTCTATAGCTATATCAACTGTCATCGCATTCATTACGCCTTTATAAGCTGCAGTCCCGCTGAAAGCATCCATCCCAGCTACTTGCGTCACAATATCTGACTGAAATATTATCGCCAATATACCACCCAATATTGTCCCTACAAATAAGGCAATCAGCGGTTTAGTTTTTCTGACTATCATCGCTATTACGGCTATCGGCACTAAAAAAAGCAAAGGGGTAATATTAAATGTGTCCGAAATTGCTGTAAGCATCGCTGAAGTTTCTGCTCCCCCGCTCGTATCTCTAGTCAAGCCTAATACTGTAAACAAGATTAAAGTAATCACAATAGACGGGACTGTCGTCAAGGCCATATACCTGATATGTGTGAACAGATCTGCCTTGGCCATGGCAGAAGCTAAGTTGGTCGTGTCAGAAAGCGGAGACATCTTATCCCCAAAATAAGCACCTGAAATAACAGCTCCTGCTGTCATACCCATAGGTATGCCAAGAGCCTTCCCGATTCCCACTAGCGCTATACCCACAGTAGCAGAAGTCGTCCACGAACTGCCGGTAGCGACAGAAATCACTGAGCAAATAATAACAGTGGCCGGGAGAAAAATAGTAGGATGTAAAATCTTTAATCCATAATATATCATCGCTGGGATAATCCCACTTAACAGCCAGGTTCCTGCAAGAGCCCCTACCATCAGGAGGATAAGTACAGCACCAGTCGTCGACTTAAAATTTTCAGCCACCTCGGCAATCATATCATCATATGAGACCTTATTCTTAAAGCCTACTATCGCAGCAACAGCCGCTCCTATAAGCAATACAAACTGATTGGACCCACTCAAAGCATCGTCACCATAGACGAGTACATTGATGGTTAAGAGCGCTATTAGAAAAATGAGTGGTATCAGCGCTTCTATGAGGCTGAGCTCTTTGTTGGTCCTTACTGTGGATTCGGTAGTCATCTGGGTCATTTATTATTCCGAACTAAAGCTAGGAAAAAACAATAGATACACCTAAAGTCTACCACAGAAGCTACATAAATAGATTAATATGTCCTATTAAAAAATCCTTCTAGAAGTGCATCTCTACTACAGCTCTATCGACTTTTCCTTTTATAGGCGGATTGAGCTTATACAGTCTGACTGTACCGCCAGTAACGTTATCAAGTTCTTTGACACGTGAAATAATTGCGTAGGCGACAGTTTCAATGAGCTTTCGGGTTATAGCCATCTCTTGCTCGACAATCGCATATATGTCTTCATAATTGACAGTATCAGAGATATTGTCTTCTAGTGACTCATAGCTCTTGAGTTCTACAGCAACATCGCAGATAAAGTCATTGCCCTTTTTCCGCTCTTCATCATAGAAGCCATGATAAGCAAAAAAGCGTAAGCCCTCTATTTTTACAGTAGTCTTCACAGTATATCAATTTAAGTAGACAATAGATGCATTGAGGATAGTCGCAAAGCAGACCCAGCACAAATAAGGTATAAGCAGGTACTTAGCAGTAGTATTGATCTTACCAAAAGCACGCATCGTCAACACTATCATAAAGATGAGATTAACGATAATTACGAGCGCTCCTACAAGCGCATGCATTTTAAAGAAAACTGGAGACCAAATCAGATTAAGCACAAACTGAAATACAAACAACATCAGTGCACTCGATCGCTGACCAGAACTGACATCTTCCTGATCCCAGACAAGCGCCACAGACACACCTATCATGGCATAAAGCAACGTCCACACAGGACCAAATAACCAAGGTGGTGGCTGAAATGTAGGCTTAGTGAGGGTTTGGTACCACTCCGTATCAGCAGAGCCAGCATAGTACCCTGAAAGAAAACCTAGACCAAGACAGACAGTAATACATAGGATGATTTTTATTGGAAGTTTCATACTAATTGTTCTTAGCCAGTAGTGTATATTGCATTTCAGGTCCAACATAAGAAAACAATAGATCAAAGTGAGGATAGCGCTAAAAATTCTTATCAGCCTACTACTGGGCTTAATGATATCAACGGTATCAGGGCAGCCTACTACCTCGCTACGTATTGCCAACTACAAAATTGATGTGTCTCTTGATATCGAATCTAAAAGACTAACAGGAACGACATTTCTCTCTTGGAAGAATACAGGATCGACAGAAGTAGATCATCTCCTGTTTCACATGTACTACAATGCCTTTAGAAATTCTGAATCTACTTTCTTTAAGGAAAGAGGTGTGCCCAAGTTTTTGACAGAAAACATCGATCAAAACTGTGGGTGGGGCTGGACACATATCCAAACTATGCAGGATCAATTTGGCAACGATCTTACGCCATCTATGCGCTATGTAGCGACCGATGATGACAATACCAATGACATGACAGTACTCAGGGTAGAGTTGCCAAGTCCTATTCCAGCAGGTGGACAGTTGACACTATCATTTGACTGGATTGCAAAGATTCCACAGACGATGCCTAGAACTGGCTACAATAAGGACTTTTACTTTTTTGCACAATGGTTTCCTAAGCTAGGGGTATATGAAACAGCTGGCATGCGTTATGCCACGGAAGATGGGTGGAACTGTCATCAATATCATTCTAGTGGTGAATACTACTCAGACTTCGGCAATTATGAAGTCAGTATGACTGTCCCTCAAGACTATGTTATTGCTTCTTCAGGTCAACAAGTAGGCCTTGAAAAAACTGGTGATAAAAAGACCTGGCATTACAAAGTAGATGATGTTATTGATTTCACTTGGTCGGCCTCTCCACACTTTGTCAAAAAAGAAGACAAGTACAAGGACACAGATATTTTCATCTATAGTTATTCCGATAAACAGAGAAATAACGAAAGGTTCTTAGCGACTCTAAAATACTGTATGCAGTACTTGGACGAAGTGGTAGGCCCCTACCCCTACCCGACGATTAGCGTTGTCGACCCACCTATCCACGGTATGTACACAGGCGGTATGGAATACCCGACACTGATAACGACGCTTAATTTTGAATGTTTTCCTGATGGCATCAAGACACCTGAGACATTAATTGTGCACGAGTATATCCATCAATATTTTATGCAGATGATAGCCACACATGAAGTCGAAGAGCCGTGGATGGATGAAGGTCTGACCACCTACTTTGAGGGAAGGATACTTAATAGCTACCTAGGAGAAAAATCATCAACAATAAATTGGCTGGGTGTAACAGTCGGCAATAGAGAATGGAACAGGACAGAATTCTTCAATGAACAGAATCCTATGATTGCCTCCAATGCTCGAAAAAGTTGGCAATACAAGCACGGCGGCTATGGCCCTATCTCGTACAATAAGACTGCTTTATGGTTAGAGACGATGGAGGGTATGGTAGGCACAGAGACAATGGACGAAATTTTCAAAACTTATTTTAGACAATGGAAATTTAAACATCCAGCGAGAAAGGACTTTATTAATATTGTGAATGAAGTTGTCATAAGAAATCATCCTAACAACTTTCCAGAAGGAATGGACTGGTACTTTGAACAAGTCTTGTTTGGAACTGGAATGTGTGATTATGCTGTCGGTTCGATAGATAACGAAAGACCACAAGCGAGACGAGGCTTCTTCGACGACCTAGACAGTTGTGAAACTGAAGAAGAGAATACTGAGTTGTACACAAGCACAGTTATCCTCCATAGATTAGGAGAGGTAAAATTACCTGTTGTCATAAAAATCACGAAGTCAGATGGGAGCGCAGAGCTGTACAATTGGGATGGACTAGAACGAAGCGCAGAAATAGTCTTAGAAGGTAATAGCAAAGTCGTTTCAGCGGAGATAGATCCAGAATACAGAATTACCCTCGACCACAATTACCTGAATAACTCACTGACAGTAGAAGAAAAATTAGCTCCGGTAAGATCTTTGTCCGCAAGAATCATTTCTGCACTCCAACATTCCTTTGAACTTATAACGATGTTAATATGAGCGGGATGAGTAGTACAGCGTCTTACCTCGCGGGTTGGCGATCGTTACGTCAAAACTGGAAAGTGCTTTTATTGACTTATGGGATAAATTTGTTGCTGGCTTTTGTTGCCATCGGCCCATTGAGCAATCTACTAGCCATGAGCATAGGTCGCACAACTCTCGGAGAAAAACTGAGCTCTACCTTTGACTATACGTTGATTACAGATATTATCCGACACGAGGGAAGTGCTTTTAATATCAGTCTTGCCGCGATGGGTAGTTTTATAATTTTGTACTTGCCTTGGGCTGTATTTTATCAAGGAGGATATATGACTATTATTAGAAGCGACAAGCAAAGAGTGGAGCTAAAAGAATTTTGGAGAGGTGGGGCAGAGTACTTTTTCAGATACTTAAGGCTTACTGTTTATACACTTGGATTCACCCTTATTGTTATGTCTATACTCTCTAAACTCTTAGTGAATCGCATCCAACCATTTAAGCTTGAAAGTGAAGCGCCATTAATGACACAGTTCTGGATCTCCATATTCATCTTTCTTACAATTACATTTTTTGTAGGCATCTTCAAAGAATTAGCCAAAAACCTGATAGCAGCCTCTGACAGAAAAATGATTTCGACTGCCAACACACTTGCCCTCAAAGGAACACTGAAGAGTCGCGCCATCTTTCTTTCGCTTATCAATCTAATTGTTCTAATAGTAATTGCAGCTCTCTACTTTCTATTGAGAAAAATTATAGGGTCCTATTTAATCCCAGCTATTATTTTAGGTCAGCTATTTCTCTTCTATAGGTTAGCTTATAAATATGTGCGACTAGCCTCCTACTATTATTATCTCAAGCCCGAACCAATGATATGAAAATATTAATTCTGCATTGTTCGATATTATTCGCAACTTCTATACTAAATGGTCAAAAAATAGCACAAGAAATTCCATCGGAAGAATCGACAACAAAAACAAAAAAATCGATCATTCCTATAATTTTTTTTCTTCCTGAGACCAGCCTAGCCTTTGGTGCGACCTTGATCAATACTGTAACCAATACTGAACATTCTGAAGGCACAAGACCTTCACAGTACCTATTGAGTGCTGCTTACACGCTGAAAAATCAATTGTTGTTATTTGCACCATACGAGCTATACAGCAATAATAATCTAAACAGAATAAAAGGTGAGTTGGGCTATTACCGATTTTTTTACAACTACCACGGCCTAGGGCGAACAAGCTTAGTAGAAAATCTCGAAACCTACAATGTAATTTTCCCTAGAATAGATGTTAACTTCAGTCGACAGTTTTTCCAGAATACATATCTAGGTGTAGGCATCAACTTTGATGCTTTTAACATTACAGAAATAACTACTGGAGGCTTGTTGATGACAGATCAGCCGACTGGTTATGATGGTGGCAATAAATCTAATATCTACTTTCTTGCAGCATATGATACACGAGACCACATCAATGCTCCTTCAAAAGGATATTATATAGAAGCCAGTGTTCAGCAAAGTCTATTCTCCCCTATCTCGGATTTTAGTTACAATAAGTATATCGCCGATTTCAGAAAGTATATAACTGTAGGCGAGCAAAAAATAATTGCAACACAATTCTTCTTTGCAACGGCCACAGAGGGCACTCCTTTTTTCGACCTTCCTTACATCTCTACGCCAATGCTTGGGCGAGGACTCAATGATCGCCGGTACATTAACCACACCATTGTGAGCACACAAGTGGAGTATAGAACCCACCTCTGGAAGAGATTCTATGGTGCAGCCTTCGTAGGCGTCAATAGTGTACCTGATACTCGATGGGATTTGTTACAAGACCCTATCTACACGTATGGCGTAGGTCTTAGGTATGAAATCCAACAAGAATCTAAAACTAAACTAAGAGTGGACATTGCCGCAGGTGACGGATCTTTTAATTTCTACTTTACAGTTAATGAGGGATTTTAAAAACAGTCTATATACAGTTGACAGATCTATTACCTAGACTCTACTTACTTGACAAATTTGCTTCTAATGGGTTGTGTAGCAGCTACCATCATTACCTCTAACTGTTGCTTAGTAAAAGAAAATTCCCTCAAATAGCAAGGCTTATAGTAGGACATAAAATTTTCTATTATTGGCTTGTACTCGAAGCCTGCATCATTGGTCAGATTAGATAATTCACAAGTGGTATAATTGACATAGACTTCGTAGACAGCACCAGGATCTGGAGGCGTATCGCATATCCCGTCTCCTAACTCTCCACATCTATCTGGATCAAAATTATCTTTGCCAAACTGTGCCTCTTCAAAGGTGTGATAAAGTCCCCAGAAATGTCCCATCTCATGTGCAAATACTTTTACATCAGATATGTCAAATCTGCTCATAACGATATTATTAGTTCGCTTAGACAAGATATAGGAGAACCCTCCTGTCCTCCCACAACTAATACTTGGGCCTGAGACCTGGCAGAACTCTCTACCATGATCAAATATGTAGACAGATATAACATCCGAGAAATCATATTTACTAGAAAAATCATTGTAGACTTGATAACCATTCTGGCTCAATTCTTCAAGCTTCAATGAAGAAACAATAATATTGATGCGATCTATATAAAAAATAAAATGGGCATCATGATAAGCCTTATTAAGATTGGCCACGGCACGATGTAGTTCTAATTCCTTTATCTCTAAGTCAAGAGAATCTGTTTGTATAATTCCTATCCTTAGAGGAATCTTACGCATACTACCTGAGGTAGCCAATTTCATTATGGAGTCGTTCTGCATCTTAAGGTGAATGAGCTCTGTATTCTGCTTTTCGTCTCCGGCAAGATTACATATCGACAAACACCAATCTTTAGATTCGACATTTTGACCCTGAAGTGACAAGTGTAATAATATCAGAAGCCCTAAAGTCGATAAAATTCTCATTGATAAAAATTGAAGCTTAAAGATAGGACTGTTTGACAAACTACATTCGTCCGCTACAATCCATTACATAGAACCTTCCACATAATTATTAAGGTAAAGTGTCCAGTCATACTTATCATAATTTACCGACACCTCGACAGAGGGTGTGATGCCGTATCGATGTAGTATTTTCTTGGCACCTTTCTTCCCTTTAAAATCACCTCTAAACCAAGAAAATAAAGCTGTAGTGGTCACAGTATTGGTTGTGGTATCATAACTCGAAAACTTATTCAGAAACTTCTGAGACGAATCTTCAATCTGTTGTTCAAAATTTTCAGCTGTATAAGCTCTAACTGGCGGACAACTTTTGGCGCCACAATTCAGTGCAAAGTGAATTCTAAAGTCTCTTTTCTTGGGACGCAATTGCTTCTTAAATCGTGCAGCAAAGGGATTTCTAACATATCCTAAGAAGTATTCGAATTGTGTTCTTCTAATTATCCCATGTTCTATATCTGCAAAACTCATATGTTGACCTGCTATGTGCATAAGGTCCTTTTTGAAAAACGACCTCCTATCTTCATAGAATTCAGGATTTTCAGAAAGACGCAACTGTATATACCCGTTGTAGACATTAATCCAAAAGGCCAATCGCTTAACATCTGTATCTAGTTGCTGTACCAATTCGTCCACAGTAGAGGCTTCTAAGATCTGGGTATAAGCTTCGACAGACCTACCCTCTTGTTGGGCCTTTATAAGATCGATGGAGGCCTCGAGGTAGTCCACTTCTAGTGATTGTACAGAATGGATAGCATCGTCTTGGTGACAGATACCAAGATTTAAGATTAAAAAGAGGAGTGTGGCTGTTAACTTCATGGGCTAATATTAGTAATACGAGTGACGCTAGATATCATAATACCGACTTATAACGAATATGACAACTTATGCCAATTGATTCCTTATCTGCTCAAACACATAGATAAATCAAATACGCAAATAATTGTTGTCGATGCAGACTCTTCTGACGATAAATCAGCTTGCCTTTTTGAAGACTTTAACATCCAATATCATAAAACAGACAAAACCTGTCGTGCCAGTCAATTGAATCACGGAGCGGAGCTTAGTTCTGCCGATTATCTATTTTTTCTCCACGCAGACGTGAGACCTCCACAAGACTTTATAGCACAGATAAGGCATAACCTTCAGAAATATGACTATGGAATCTTCTCTTACGAGTTTTCTCCATCTACCCTCTTACTTGGGATCAATGCTAGGGCTACAAAGAAGAAGGGTATACTATCCGGGGGAGGTGACCAAGGTCTATTCATCAAGAGAACACTATTTAATCAGGTAGGTGGCTACAAGGAGGGGCAAGTCATTATGGAAGATTTTGAACTATTTAGTAGGCTGAAAAGCATAAGCGACTATGCCCTCATACAGAAGCCTGTTACCGTTTCCTCCAGAAAATATGTAGAAAACTCTTGGCTGAGAGTGAACCTTGTGAATCTAATTGCTTTCACCCTTTTCCATATAGGCAGCTCTCCCCACGTCATTAAGAGTTTTTGCCAACGCTGGTTGAGGAGCAAAGAAACCTGCTAGGCCAACTTGACCTAATCAAGCTGCTCTTGCTCAGCATACTGTATGTGTGGCCGATAGCTATCAAATGGAAGGCCCAGCAAACCAGTAACTGACTCCACCTCATTTTTATCCATATGGGTATCAAGACCATAGACAAGCTTGCTGTTATCAACTTCGATATAGGTCCTAAAGATCCTATCCCAGAAGGAGAAAATATTGCCATAATTGGTGTCTGAATAGGGCATCCGGTAATGATGGTGGACGTGGTGCATATTCGGGGTACATATAATATAGACCATTACCTTATCCAACCATACTGGTAAGACCACATTAGAATGATTAAACTGACTGAGAACTACAGAGGCACTTTGATATAGCATAACGAGCCAAATAGGTGCGCCGACGATGAGTGTCGCTAAAATTGTAAACACGAAGCGGATAACACTCTCACCAGGATGATGTCTATTGGCACTTGTCACATCTATATGTTGATCTGTATGGTGGATAGCATGAAACCTCCACATCCACTTGACTTGGTGCTGCACCCAATGTGCCAAGTAAGCACCTAATAAGTCCATAAGAAGTAAGCCGACGATCAGCTTTACAATTAATGGCATCTGTATCCAACCAATAACACCAAACTCAAAAGCTACAACCCAGTCACTGACCTTGACCAATATAAAGGCCAAGAAAAAATTCACTAATATGGTCGTGAGAGTAAAGAAAATATTGGTGCCTGCATGTTTCCACCTTTTATAATCCAATGACATTAAGGGCACAGCACTTTCTATCAATGAAAATAGCACTAAACCTCCCACCAATATTGCAGTCCTATGTGCAGAAGGAATTTCAGCAAAATATTGAATAATCGTCTCTAGCATATGTATATCTATCGAAACAAGTTACAGCAAAAATATATCATTACGGATAAGACAGGATAAGGAATTATGCCTTAGATGCGTAGGGTGTTCTGACGCCTTCCTCTAGGTATCGTTTTAGGTTATTGAGATAATTGACCCAGCAATATGAAGTGATGCGGAAGTTATCTGTTAGCTCTTTCCATCCAGTGTGCTCAAATCTGAGTAAGCACTCACTGTCTCCTTTAGTGATAACACAAAAAGAAAGTGAAGTACCTTCCCAGTCAGAACTAGTCTCCTTCATAGCATATTCGATTCGCTCTCCTGGCTCGTATAGTAATACAGATGCAAACCAATTATACTCATCATCAAAGTAAAAATTGTAGATCTCTCCGACAACTGGATTTCCTGAGCACTCCTTAGTCCACCAAGAATTAAATCCCTCTGGAGTAACTACAGCGGTCATTATCTTTTCTGCAGAAGAAATAATCGTAAGGTCGTGATAGATACCAATCATATTTTGAAAATAGATAAAACACATATAGAAAACAAATAATACGATTAAGCCGTAATTTTGCAGCGTAATATGATTCAAGCTCTAGCTAATAATCCAATACTTCTACTCTTTGTCGTTGCATCGATAGGCTACCTCTTGGGGTCTATAGAAATAAAGGGCTCTTCATTAGGAGTAGCTGCAGTACTTTTTACTGGGTTGGCTTTTGGTGCTATCAATGATGATTTCAAAATACCAGATATCGTCTTTAATCTAGGGTTGGTGCTTTTTGTATACTCGATAGGTCTCAGCTCAGGTCCAGCCTTCTTTAAGTCTTACAAACAAAATGGCTTAAGGGACTTTGCGTTTATAATGATGATGCTGGCACTCTCAGGCATCATTGCCATTGTCGTATTTGGGCTATTTGGATTAAGTGTAGCAACTATTACGGGCATCTATTCTGGTAGTACAACCAATACGCCAGCACTGGCTGGTGTCATAGATTATATCAACAACACAGCAGAGTCATCAAGTCCACAACTGGTCAATGAAGCCGTCATTGGCTATTCATTATCCTATCCTATGGGAGTAATGGGTGGGATTATAGCCATCATTATGATGGAAAAATGGCTGAAGATTGACTACACTGAGGAAAAGCGAAAACTGCGCAAGCAATACCCTTCGGATACTTTTTTGAGTTCTGCAACCGTGAAGATAACTAATGAGGATCTCAATGGTAAATCAATAAGAGACGTCAGAAAAGAGTTTGACTGGGATTTGGTATTTGCACGCATTATCAGAGGAGACGATACACGATTAGCCAATTGGGATCTTGAGCTCAAACTGGGAGATATAGTGATGATGGTGGGTGCAAGAGAAGATCTTGATAAAGCCATCACTGACTTAGGCATCGCCGCTAACACACATCTACAGTTTGACCGATCTCAATTTGATGTCAGAAGAATCTTTGTATCAAATCCAGAAGTTGTAGGGCATCCATTGAGCACACTCAATCTTGGAAAGAGATTTAATGCGGTCATCACGCGTATAAGAAGAGGTGATATCGATATGCTGGCTACAGATGATACTGTATTAGAGCTAGGAGATAGGATAAGATTTATAGCAAGAAGGAAAGACTTGAGAGCGCTGGCTGAGTTTTTTGGTGATTCTTACACGGCTTCTTCTAAAGTGAATATTTTTTCATTTGGGTTAGGCATCGGATTAGGCTTAGTCTTAGGGATGATAGAGATACCGTTAGGTACATTTAGCTTTAAGCTAGGCTACGCAGGCGGGCCTCTTATAGTAGGATTGATACTTGGCGCACTCAGAAGGACAGGTAGTTTAGTTTGGACACTACCCTATTCTTCCACAGTCACTCTACAACAGATAGGCCTTATTCTACTATTGGCAGGGATCGGCATTAACTCGGGGAGTTCATTTGCGCATAGTCTCAATCTAGCAGCCATATGGATTTTTGCTGCTAGTGTTATCATCTCCCTATTGACAGCACTCTCGATTCTATATGTAGGATACAAATGGGTGAAACTACCGTTCTCAATCCTTATGGGTATGGTATCAAATCAACCTGCAATTTTGGATTTTGCTCTAAACAAGTCTGGCAATCGAATACCACTCTATGGCTATACGATGATGTTTCCTATCGCCTCGGTAATGAAAATTATCATAGCCCAGCTACTGTATATCTTATTGAGTTCGTAATGAGTGTACAGTTTCTAATTTCTTGATAATACATCCAGAAGAACTTATAAGAAGGCAGAACAGCTTCTTATCTTAAAGTCTATTAACAATCGACTATGAGACAACAAGTTGTAGAGACGCTATACCGTGAGATAGAACCAGCTCTAGCGGCGATGGAGCCTCGGCGGGAAGAGGCACTTCGCAAAAACAATAATCTACAGATAGGATTAGCGGTGGCCATGGCTATCTTACTTGTCGTAGTTTTT
>CALBWK010000091.1 GCA_937969415.1 uncultured Saprospiraceae bacterium
CGGACATATCTGACCTTATAGCCTAGATAGAGCAGGGTTCTGTACATAATGTCAAAACTGATAAAAGTCCTGACATTGCCTAAGTGTACATCACTATATACCGTAGGTCCACAGACATACATACCGACAAATCCCTCCTCAAGGGGCTTAAAGGTTTCCTTCTCTTTGGAGAGGCTGTTATATAGTTTTAGTTCCTTGATGTCCATCTGTAAAAATTAGAGTGCAAAAATACTGATATATATACTAGAGGTCTAGTGTTGTGACTAATGGGTAGTGATCTGACAAATTGGTTTTGATGATATCGTGATTAAGGACTTTGAGGTCCTCACTGACAAAGCTAAAGTCGATTCTGAGCCCTATAAAACGGCCTATATAGGTCTGCATCAACCCTCTTCCGCCCTCTCTAAAGGCATCTTTGTAGTCTTCATCGATCATCTTATAAATGTAGGATTGGGGGACATCATTGAAGTCTCCATTGATGATAACCGGGTAGGGAGACTGGGCCGCGTGATCGAGGACCTGCTTGAGTTGGGTCGCCCGCACCTTAGCATGTTCATTGTACTTACTGAGGATGTACTTGGATTCGTCAAATATTTCCTTGATATCGTCTGTGAGATTCGTCACCCGATTAGAGCTTAGGTGTATAGAGTAGATCCTGATCTTTTTCTTATCAACTTCTATATCTGCCCAGGTGGCATTGTGGGACTTGGTGTTAAATGGGATATTGCCTCCATTGATGATGGGGTGTTTGCTGTAGATCGCAGTCCCTATATCAGAGTCGGGATGTAGGTTGTAACCGGTAAATATCTGCTTGTAGTAATCAAGATGTTTCGGTAAGCGCTCTTGGATACAGATGACTTCAGGTTGTTCCTTCTGTATAAAATTTTTGAATTTCTTAATCTTCTTCTCTCGCCCTTTGTAATGAAAATCTATCCTCGTCTTGCCGATATTATAGGTCATAATGGAAAGATCAGCGTCAGCGTTGTTGGCAGGATTAAAGCCTATAGCCTTCTGTAGTGCATTGAAACCCAGTAAGAGAATAAGTCCTGACAGTAAGGCATTCTTAGGTTTGATTGCCAGCCACATCAGAAAGAAGAGAATATTGACAATCAAGATAAATGGATAACCAAGACCGAAAATGGAGAAGAACCATGTCGTTTTGGGTGGGACATAAGGTGAGACATAGGCCAACAGTAGGCCAATAGCCGCTATGTTATTTAACAAGAAAAGGAATTTTTTCACCTATTTCTTTTTGCTGGCTCGGTAGAGGAAGTCTTTCTCCTCATCATTGAGGTTGTCATAACCTTTAGCCTTTATCTTATCGAGTATCCTATCGAGTTCCTCTTGTTGATCAAAGGCTTGCCCTGGTGGTGGGCTATTGTCACTATGGTTGGTTTTATGGACGACCTTAAACTTGCTCCTTGGCGTCTTTTCTACTTGCCTTGAGCGAGATGAATTATTAACCCTATCGAACAATCCTCTCCACGGTGCAGTCACATCAGTACCTCTTCTGAGCATATAGACATAGAACATCCCAAAGACAGCGCCTCCGATATGGGCCCAATGCCCTCCTTTATTAATGTCGCCTGCCGATCCTACAAGGTCCATAAAAAGCAACGCCAGAGCTATATACTTGAGCCGTACATTGCCTATCAGTAGGAGTCGCATATTGTAATCTGGAGAGGTCATCGCAGCCGACCACACAACAGCCATTACTGCTGCAGAGGCACCTAGGGCAATAGCCGCTCCACCAGTTCCTCCTGGTAAAAAGAGGTCGTGTAAGACAAAAACCAAACCACCAAATAGGCCTGACATAATGTAGATTGGTAATACCCTGCCATCTCCCAATAGATCACCCATAATCTGACCAAACCAATACAGCATAATCATATTCCAGAAGACGTGCCAGAAGCCGGTATGAAAAAACATATGGGTAAATACACTCCAAGGCTGTCTGATAAGTTGGGCTGGATCTGAAGGTATACTGAGGGCCCGCTCTAGGAGAGTATAGAGCCCTTGGCCATTTGGGCTAAAGACATAGACGATGTTTATAAGGATGTAAAGCGCGACATTCACGAGAATGATTTTGGAAATCATATTTCCACTTCTGAATGTGCTTTTTATATCATCTAGTATTGAGGTTACCATATCTTGCTTACCAACCCTCAAAAATACGTAATATCCACGTAGTATGGATTTTATACATTATTATAAACCTCTATATGACTATCTTGTCTTCTGATAGAATTTAAGGTCGTCGGGATGCCTATAAATCAAACCTCTATGCAACTCTTAATGTTTAGCGCCAAAGCCCTTCTCGTGAGTGTTCTGCTGATGTTTCAACTTACTGTTGAGGGCCAGGCGGTATACAGACATTCAAAGCTATTAGCAGGGCTGGAGTTAGATACGACGGAGAGGATATTAGTCATGGATATCGATTCTCAGTATTATCGACTGGATGATGGACAACTCAGATCTGTGGAAGCTCAGCCTCTAATTCAGCCCGCTGCTAGGTATACAATATGGCAAGGTAAGCTCAGAGACGACCGAGGCGATGGGTTTCATTTGTATGAATCCAATACAGAACTCTTTGACATTGTGACCACTGAAAGTGGACAGAAACTGGTGGCTGGAGAGTCAGGGCTACTGATCTTTGAGCAAGGGCGATTTAAGGCCTATCATATACCGGGCATTACTTTTCCGAGACAACTGACTCAGTTGGCCATAAGTGGAGACAAATTGGCAATGAGGACGCGTGAAGGGCAGCTTTCTGTCTATGATCTAGTAGAGCAGTCAATAGTCTCTATTGCAGATAAGGTAGACCATATTGTGTGGGACAAATGGAATACACTCTGGTATGCTCAAGGAAGGGCTTTGAGCTATGAAGCCAATCATATCAATACCTTACCTCCAATACTAGAAATCACCGGTGTGCGGGATCCAGCTAATCATCGGTTGATTGCACCCTTGTCGCTGGAGGTTGGTTCAGATTTGCTAATCGACTATAGGGTGTTGTATTCACCGATGCTAGATGCTCCAGATCTTGTCTATCGATTGCACAGTGCTGATAATTGGCGAACGGTTCCTGAGGGATCTCCTCTTAGGCTCAATAACTTGCCGGCGGGCACATATGAGATACAACTTCGTGCTGAAGGTATAGGAGAAGCGGTGACTTTTTCTGAGGTGCTTACAGTAAAGGTAGGTGATGATTGGCTGGAGAAATTATGGCCTTGGTTAACAGGGCTGCTGGTCGGATTGTTGGCATTGGTCTTATTGTCTCTGCTTAGACTTCGGTCTCAAATGGGACAACTCCGACAAGAAAAAGAAAAAATTAAACTCAATGCGGAGCTAAAAGAAAAATCACAGAAGATTGGCCAACTTCAGATGAATCCCCATTTTATATTCAATACATTGAATAGTATCAGTGGTCTCATAGCGCTTAATGAAAACAAAAAAGCTAGAAAATATCTCAATCAGTTTTCTCAAATGATGAGGAAAATGCTGGACGGTTCTCGCAAAGACTTTTTGACACTCAGTGAAGAGAAGGCGTTTTTAGAACAGTATCTCAGTCTAGAAGCGATGTGTCGCAACGATACTTTTAGTTACGACGTTGTTGTAGAAGATGATATTGATCTACAAGAAAAAGTGCCAGCGATGATACTACAACCACTTGTAGAGAATGCTATTATCCATGGCATTGCACACAAAAAAGATAAAGGCTACATCTCTGTCCATTTTATGAAAATGGGCAAGCAAATTAATGTCATAGTACAAGACAACGGCATTGGCCGTACCGCTGCACAAAATTTCCGCTCAGAAACGGATGGCCACAATTCTGCAGCTATGTCCATCAT
>CALBWK010000092.1 GCA_937969415.1 uncultured Saprospiraceae bacterium
AATCTCAGTCGTCGGAGTACGTCATTATTATTCATAGCACAAAATAGAATTAAATAAAAAAGCGAGTCTCATCTCAAGACTCGCTTTTGTAAAAGTTATTTCTTGTCTTTAATCAGATTAAACCTAAATCCGATATAGATATTGGTGCCGAAGAGGGGTGCATAGGTCAGACTGCCGTCAAAGAATTCTCCAAAGGCGTCATCGCTAGCGATAATGGCATCCTCTTGTTTGTAATTCAAGATGTTTTCTGCACCTAGATAGATGTCCCATTTGCTGCCCCAGCGCTTACTGATCTGCCCACTGAGCAGAGAGTAGGCAGGTGTTCTGTCCGATCTCTGGTACTGAAGTGGATTGATGCTGGTATCTGGCAGACGCATACTGCCTCTCCAGTTCCACGTCAGGTCAAAGTGCCAGTCGCTCTTGGTCTTATAAGCGGCATTGATAAAAGCTCTGTGTCTGGAGACGAGTGGCTTTTCTAGTTGCGCTTCTGTATATTGTGTCTGTACATCAAAGAGTCTGTAGGCTACTCTGATATCAAGATTTTCTATTACCTCATAGTCGATTTTAGCTTGATAGCTATTGGCATACGATTCTCCTTGTAGATTGTAGAAGGAGACCTCTCTTGCATTTTCCCAGTCGACAACGATCTGATTTTCGAACTGTGTTCTGAAGGCGTCAAGACTGAGGATAAATTCTTTACCGCCGATATCGAATCCTTTGTTGTACGACAAGCCATAGTTCCAAGCGACTTCTGCTTCGAGTCCATAAGGGGTCTCGTCATTGGTGCTTCTGACTCTGACAGTTCTATTGGTGGCAAAGAGTCCTGCATTTTCAGAAAAAATACTCGCCGTTCTGAATCCCTTCCCACCAGTAAATCTGATGACAGATCTATCGGAGAGGTTATACTTAGCGTGCAGTCGCGGGATGAAGATAGTCCCATAGGTGTTGTGATGGTCGACGCGTAGTCCAGGGATGATGGATAGTTTATCATCTTTCTTGTAAGTGAACTCTGCATAAGCGCCAGGCACTTTTTCGTTACGGACATAGCGGTCGGCCTTGGTAACTTCTTCTACAAGATCATCTTGGGTATAGTTGAGCCCTGCGCGCAGGATATGACCCTTCTTAAAGATATTTTGTAAGATCAGATTACCATAGTAAGACTGTTGCTCTGCATCGTATCTTTCTAGTCCGAAGTTAGAGTCTTGACTGTGATCAGATGCACTCAGTTGGAGCCCTACGCTGAAGTCAGGATTCTCTGCATTGACATAGCCTATTTTGCCCCAGACTTCATTCCGTCTGATTTCAGTTTTCATTCTCCAATGAAATTCGTGGGCCTCAGAGAGTCCGGCAAAGTGATCGTGGAAACCGCCCTCGTGATTGAGGTTGGAGACCTTGACGCCAAACTGTCCCTCAAAGTTTTTCTTCCGATTAAACTTCCATCTGTTGGCGACGACAAAGTCTTTTTCTAAAGGCATATCCGTAAAGCCATCTCCATTTCTGTCGTGTGGATTCTGCATAGACTTTCCGTGAAAGAGAAGCCCTGTAGAGATATTCTCCGTTACATCTACTCGCGTATTGCCATTGAGTTCTAGCCGCCCTCCATTATTGAGGAAGCCATTGAGATGCAGTACTTCACCGCGCTCAGGTTTTTTGAGTTCGACATTGATCTGACCAGTGATGCTCTCGTAGCCGTTGACGACAGAGCCAGTTCCTTTGATGAGTTGTATGCTTTGGATCCAAGGTCCTGGTGTTGTATTGAGACCAAATAGATTGTTGAGCCCTCTCACATCAGGAAGGAGTTCTCTGTTAATCTGTACATAAGGTCCAGCGAGTCCCAGCATTTGGATTTGCTTCGTACCAGTGATGGCATCATTAAAGGATACATCGACAGACGGATTGGTCTCAAAACTTTCTGAGAGATTGCAACAAGCGGCCTTGCACAGTTCTTCTCTAGAAATGGTCTCCACATTGATAGTGTTTACAAAAGAGATTTCAGTCGTCTTTTTCTTGTAGACGATTTCTACGGTTTCTAATTGATGACCATCAGCAAGCGTCACATCGATGTAGTCATCCTCCAGTGCAATGACCTGTTCTTCGTATCCAATGTAAGAGATTCTGATGGCTTTATGCTCACCCTCATTTTGGATTTGGAAGTACCCTTCGGTATCCGTAGTAGTGCCTTCGCTAGCACCTTCAAAGGTGATGTTGGCGCCGATGAGTGGAATTTTTTCTCCATTCTCTAGTGCATAGATATGCCCTTCTGCTTGAGGCATATAGCCCAAGTTATAATCAGTTGTTGCTTCGCGAGTATCAAAGTGTTCTGGCGGTGTGTCGTGGTTGCCTTCTAGGTCATCCGGTCGATATTTGCAACAGCCGTGGAGGTCATCATAGATTTCCTGAGGCGCTATAAAATCTCCATTGTCGTGACCCGCTTGTGCCAAAAAGTGTTTGATGTGGGAGACTTGCGTCTTGGATTCGTCTATTTCTACTTTGAGAATTTTAGTGTCGACGTTCCATTCTGCGGTCTTTGCTTTGCCCTTTTTGAGAGCAATTTTTTCTATTCTTTGCTGGCACATTCCACAAGTGCCTTCTACTCTAAACGAATATTCTACAAGCTCTTGGCCTGTAAGTGCTGTAGTCACCAAAAGGAAGGTGATTACAATCCATATGTTTTTCATTAATTGACGATTTATAAAATATCTGAAAAATTGTTAATACAATAGATCAGAGCTGCCGGGGTGGCTGCCAGATGCCGTCGCCAAAGGTAAAAGCGTATATAAAGTGGTATGTAGCATTAGAAGTAGCAATAAGTTGCTGGGGATAAAAAATTAAATTCTCTGCTGAGTTAAAAGTGAAAATATGTCCACAACACAAGCAATCGCAAACTGAGGTATCGCAACAACCATCTTTTTCCTGTGCTGGTACTTCTTCTGAGCTGCATTCTATTTCAGTGGCCTCTGGGGTACAGCAGTCACCACCTAGATCCATACTGGGTAGGAGGCTGCCTTTACATATAAGGCCTAAAAGGAATATAACTTTTAAAAGTCGCACATATCAAAGTTAAATATAGATTTCGAGTATCTCAACTAAATATTGACGCAGATTACAGTTGAAGTGTTAATAGGCATTTTGCACTATTTAACGTTACTGAATAGCTAAAGTTCGCAATTTTATGACTTCTTAAACAGCATAAATGTCTCTCTAGAAGTATATTTACTGTTCTGTAGCTTATACAGAACTCAAATAGTGATTTAAACCGATTGTAGTACACCTATGTACAGATTTTCTCTTACAAAACTGATTTTGTTCGTATTGATGATACCCATCATCAGTGGTTCTGCACAAGGACCTAACCCAGAGAAAATACAAGCACTCAATAATTATGTGGAGTTTCTTAATGAAAGTGTACACGGTCTGGCTGTAGCCCAAATATTATTTGTCAATTATAATAAGGATCTCAATAAGCATGTCGATTTAGAAAGTCATAAGATCAACACGCATATCACCAATATGGAGTTGGGGCCGCACATCTTTGATAATCCAGATATCAATACTTCCGACAATGATTTGTCTGCTATCAAGCTCAGTAGAGTCACCAAAGAGCAAAGCATTCATCTCAATAGTAGCATTGCTAATGTGCTGAATAGGAATGTTTCTGAGATTGTTAACATCCTCAATAAAGTGAATAAGCTGCGCTTTGAGATAGAAGACTTTATCGCAGGCAATGATCTGAGTCAAAAGGAAAATATTTACGAATGCTATGTCTATCTAGAGAAAACAGTGGGACTGTTTGACAGTTACGCGAGTATGCATAATGCTCTGAGTGTAAAACTACGTCAGCAGATTAGATATGAGTATACGCCTATGGATCGGATGTTTTTTGATGTACATACAGCTTCTACGGAGTTGATTCAGCTCTTAAGGGATGGCAAGACGAGTGGGTTAGAAGGCCATCTGTCCAAAATGGAGAGCACTATAGATAAGTTTTCTAGGAGAGACTTTGATTACCAAGGTGGGCAATTAGAAATGGCAGGCGATATTACTAATCAAGTAAAAGGATTGATCAGCTTCGTCAGGAAGGCACCTAATGCTCCAGCGCCGAATAGTTACCAGAACAATAGCAAAGCCTATTATATCCATAACAGTATGTTGCTGTCTTATTATAACAGTATCAGTCCAGGATTTGTCTCCAAGATGAACAAGTTGATGTCGGATAAAGGTGCAGAGTTCTTGCATTATGATGACCGCCCCATTAAGTATGAGGTGACCTATCCTCAAAAGATGGAAGAGCTAGAAGAAATTGTAACAAAGAAAGTGGTCAATACAGATGCATATCCACTCAATCTAAAACTCAAGCAACCCAAAGAAGCGATAGTGGAGGTAAGCCCTGAACCAGAACTTCCGCCCGAGCCCATTCAAGAGTATTTGGAGTTGGAGTTTTTTGATCCTGACCTCTTGGATAGAGATTCTATTACAGTCACCTTCAATGATGAAGTGATTCTTCAAAACCATATGTTAGGTGCCACGCCTGAAAAATTCAGATTTGATGTTAATACCAATGCTAACAACTCTGTCACTGTTATTGCAGAGAATGAAGGTATAATCGCTCCCAATACGGTAGCCTTCAAATATCGATTTAATGGAAAAGGGAAGAAAAAGATGGTCAAAAAGCGTCTCAATGCCAAAATGGCTTATGAGCTAATATTGACTATAGAAGGATTTGGTGGGGTCTCAGATGAAAGACAATAAAGCTGCTAAGAAGCTTTCCTCTCATTTTTAGCATTACTCACAAAGTCGATGGCTTCCATCAAACTAGAAAGCCGCACAACATTATCGGGCCAGTTGAGATGATCAGAGGCGATAACGTGATATCCTGTAAGTAACAAGGTAGCGTCACCCAGTTGACCAGAGATCTGTTCTGTATAGGTCTCTAAGGGTACGGACGTATTACCTTCATTAATGATAGTAAAGACATAATCTGGCTGAACGGCATTGATAGAGAAGCCCACATCAGAGATGTTAATCCCTGTACCTAAATTGATAACTCTATTGCCATTCTTTTTGAGGAGGTAGTGGAAGAATAGCAGACTTAATTCCTGTTGCTCTTGGTCTGCGAGATATATGATGTATTTGTTGTTGTAATCTCCAAGGTCATCGAGCGCTTCTATAGACGCCAGTATTTTTGATTTGATGATTTGTATGACAAACGCTTCATGGACATAGGTAAAAGAACCTGCCAACCAAGCCATACTCAGTTTGTCGAGCACAGGGTAGATAACAGAAGACATTGTCTCCTCCATTCCTTTCTGGGAGATATGTTGATCTAGGATCTGGTTGAAATTGTAGCTATCTAGTTCCATCACAAATAGAAGAAGTGCATCTATCTGGTCTTCGAAGGAGAGATCTAGCTTAGAATGACTTGACACTTCCTGCTTGAGTGTTGCTTGGTCCATCTTGGCTATCTTTGAGATCTTATAACCTCGACGGTACAGAAAGCACACATTTAAGATATGCCTTAGGTCCTCATCAGTATAATAACGGATATTGGTCTTAGTCCTTCTTGGGCTGACGAGATTGTACCTTTTTTCCCATATCCTCAAGGTGTGGGCTTTGACACCCGATAGTTTCTCAATATCCTTAATAGAATATACGACCATAGAAGGAACACTCGTTTATTAGCGTGATAAGAAAAGATGCAATACTAGGAAAAAAGAAGGAGGTGGACTGACGTGATTGTTAATATTATCAACCAAAAGAATCCATTATTGTTCATATGGTGACAGTGATGGAGTAGAACAATATCGATTATACAAAACTGAAAGACATATGAAAATAGGGATTGTCTGTTATCCTACCTACGGCGGGAGTGGAGTGCTCGCTACAGAATTAGGCATTGGATTGGCTCAGAAGGGCCACGATATCCATTTTATCTCCTATAAGCGGCCAGCGAGATTGGTCAATTATATACCCAATGTGTACCTCCACGAGGTGGGGACCTTTCAGTACCCCTTGTTTGAACATCCACCGTATGACAGTCTGCTGGCCAGTAAGATTGTTGACGTAGCTATGTTTGAGAATCTAGATGTCTTGCATGTTCACTATGCTATACCGCATGCGACAGTAGCCTTTCTGGCTAATCAGATCCTAGCATCCAAGGGAAAGACCTTACCCATAGTGACCACTTTGCATGGTACGGATATCACCTTAGTAGGGCTGGATAGATCTCTATCGTCAGTCGTAGAATTTGGAATCAATAAGTCTGATAAGGTGACTGCCGTCTCTGACTCACTCAGAAAGCAGACCCAATCCCACTTTAAGACGGAGACAGATATCTGTGTTATCTACAATTTTATCAATCTGGAAAGATTTAGTAGAAAGGAAAATCCGGAAGCCAAGACCAATTTTGCTCCTCATGGTGAGAAGATTATGATGCATATATCCAACTTTAGGAAAGTAAAGCGGGTTGATGATGTTGTCAAGGTATTTTCTAAGGTGAGAGAAAAGGCACCCGTCAAGCTTCTCTTTGTTGGTGATGGTCCAGAAAGGATCAAGGTGCAAGATACTTGCCGATCCTTAGGGATCTGTGGAGACATCATCTTCTTAGGGAAACAAGATGCCGTCGAAGACCTCCTGTCACTGGCTGACTTATTTATATTGCCATCAGCTAAGGAGAGTTTTGGCTTAGCTGCATTAGAAGCGATGGCTTGTGGAGTGCCCGTGATATCTAGTAATGCGGGTGGTCTCCCAGAGGTCAATATTCATGGCCATACCGGCTACTTGAGTGAAGTTGGTGATATAGAAGCGATGGCGGCAGGTGCCATAGACATTCTCCTTGATGATAATAAGCTGGCATCCTTTAGAGTCAATGCGAGAAATAAGGCTTTGGAGTTTTCGCGAGACAAGATTGTACCACAATATGAGGCTCTCTATCAGGCTTGTATAGATGAGCAGGGTGGAATAATGTCAGCTACTAGACAACCTTGCGGCCAAACTCATATTGTGTAGGGTCTATGTATGTAGGCGTGCAGCCCTTGTAGAGGGGGATGCTCAGAGTATCATTGAAATTTACTGTCTTACTAATACAAACGGTAAACAATGAAAAACTTAGCAATCATCTTTACAATCTTGACACTAACAGTTTCTTCAGTCTTCGCTTCTACGACTCCTGAAAAATTGATCTCTACTAACGAGGTAATGGTTGTAAGCATTGAGTCTTCTGAGATTTTCTCATCTACCGCTTATGATGCTGAGACAGAAAATTTATCATTTACTACTAATGATGAGATATCAGTTATCCAGATTTTCAACAATGAAGGCGAGATGGAATTCCAGTTGCCAGTTATGAGTAACAATGTAAAGATCAACAAGAATCTTTTTGGAGAGGGAATGTACAAGTTGGGATTTGTTCTTGAAGGTCAGTCACAATTACATACAACTCAGATAACGATAAGATAAAAGATAGAATATTTTAAGGGGAACGAACGGTCTGAAGGACGAGATTGACTAAATGTCAATCTTGAGAGAGAGAACTGAAACATCAGTTTCAGCGTCACAGGGAGTTAAAAAAAAGAGTCTAGTCAACTCACGAAAAAGATAGAGTATTTTAAGGACGGAGAATTAGTCACTCTCCAAAAAAACAGCCTCCAAATTTTTGGAGGCTGTTTTTTTAGTTTTAGTCGTGGTTTACTTTTTCTTTCTTTCGATGGCTTTCATCGCTGACTTGTAGATGTTCTTAGGGCTAAGGCCATACTTTTTGAGCAACTGGTCAGGCTTCCCACTTTCTCCAAAGCTATCTTTGACAGCAACTTGCTCTAGAGGAGCAGGGTAGCGTTTGGCTAAGACGCCGGCAACACTTTCTCCCAATCCACCATACATCTGATGCTCTTCTGCTACCACACAACAGCCAGTTTTCTTGACAGATCTGAGTATAGCAGATTCATCTAGTGGTTTGATAGTGTGTATGTTGATGAGGTCGACAGAGACACCATTTTTCTCTAGTTCTTTTGTAGCCTCCACAGCTTGCCAGACCATATGACCTGTCGCAATGATGGTAACATCCTTTCCGCTATGCAGCTTGAGTGCTTTGCCTATAACAAAAGTACCTTTAGGCATAAACACTGGCCATCCAGGTCTACCAAATCTTAGGTAGACAGGGCCTACGTGCTTGGCTATAGCGATGGTGGCTTCTTTAGTCTGATTATAATCCGCTGGATTGATAACTGTCATACCGGGAAGCATTTTCATCAAGCCTATGTCCTCGAGGATCTGATGGGTAGCACCATCTTCTCCCAGTGTCAGCCCTGCGTGGGAAGCACAGATTTTGACATTTTTATGAGAGTAAGCCACAGATTGTCGTATCTGATCATAGACACGTCCGGTTGCAAAGTTGGCAAAGGTTGTTGTGTAAGGAATCTTTCCTGCTGTCGCTAAGCCTGCTGCAATACCTATCATATTGGCTTCAGCGATACCGACTTGAAAGAATCGCTCAGGATTCTCATCGATAAAGGTTTGTATTTTGAGAGAGCCGATAAGATCTGCACACAGCGCAACAACTTTCTTGTTACGTCTTCCGAGCTGCGTCATTCCGGCACCAAAGCCATCTCTTGTAGCTTTCTTTTCTTTATAAGTTAGTTTGTCGAGCATAGTTCTTTGGTCTTTAGTAGTCTCCTAGAGTTTCTTTGAGTTGAGATAGGGCATTGGCCGTTTGTTCTTTATTGGTGGCTTTTCCGTGCCACTTATGTGTGCCTTCCATAAAGTCAACACCTCTTCCCATCGATGTTGTCATCAGTATACAGACAGGTTTCTTTTTGCCGAGGCTGTTCTTGGCGACGTCAAGTTTTTTGAGAATTTCTGTCATATTATGGCCATCCATTTTGATGACCTTCCATCCGAATGCTTTCCACTTGGCTTCTAGATTACCTAGTGACATAACTTTCTTGGTAGGTCCATCAATTTGCTGGCCATTGTAGTCGACGATAGTGATGAGGTTATCAACTTTGTGATGCGCTGCAAACATCATTGCTTCCCACACTTGACCCTCTTGTAGCTCGCCATCACCAGTAAGACAGTAGACGGTGCGCTTATCTCCATCTAGCTTTTTGGCGAGAGCGACACCTATCGCTGCTGACATCCCCTGACCTAGTGAGCCTGAAGCTATCCTGATGCCTGGAAGACCTTCGTGTGTTGCTGGGTGGCCTTGGAGACGAGAGTTGATTTTCCTGAAGGTGGCTAATTCCGAGACTTTGAAATAGCCACTCCTGGCCAGCACACTATACCATACAGGAGATATGTGACCATTGGAGAGGAAGAACATGTCCTCGTTCTTGCCATTCATTTTGAATTTGGGATCGTGCTTCATCACCTTGAAGTAGAGTGCCGTCAATAGATCAGCACAACCAAGAGAGCCGCCGGGATGTCCCGAGGAGGCGTCTGCAGTCTGTCGGATGATGTCTCTTCTTACTTGAGAAGCAATTTTCTGGAGCTTTGATACGGTAGCCATATATTAGAATTGCTGCAAATATATGAAGCTGTATCACACTGCCTGCTATCTGTTGTGCTATTTGTGATGGAGAGCCAAAAGAAGTAAGAAGGTTGTAGGCAAAAGAAAAGAGGTAATCGATTGCTCGATCACCTCTTTTTATTTCTTGTTTAGATTGGCTGGCTTAGTTCATAGCGTCAGACAAAGCTTTTCCTGCTTTGAACTTAACTAGTGTCTTAGCTGCGATCTTGATAGTTTCTCCAGTTCTTGGATTTCTGCCATCTCTAGCTGCTCTTTCCTGAGTTTGGAAAGTTCCAAAGCCTACAAATGCTGCTTTGTCTCCACTTTTAAGGCAAGACTGAATTGTATCAAATACTGCTGCTACTGCGTCAGTTGCTTGTCCTTTTGTGATGTCAGCTTTTGATGCTACCGCATCTATTAAGTCTCCTTTATTCATTTGAATGAATTTTGATTAAAGTAAAAATGTATTCGGGTGCAAAATTAGGTCTTATGGATACATAATCAAAGACTCTAATATTAAAATCGCCCAAAAACCCTTTATTTACTTGGGTTTTGGTCGATAAACGTGATTTTTTGATCTAAAACCAAGATATTATCCTTGATTTAGTACAATCCTAGACCTCAGAATTATGAAAAATATCAAGAAATCAGCGCTCAACCTCTTCATATTGCTAGCTTTCGGCTTCCTTATGACAGGATTTTCTAGTTGTAAAACTGGGGAAGGTTGCCCTGGCTCTGACTACGAATTAGGTAGTGAAATAGATACCTATAGCGGAAAGAGAGGTAAATCTGGACTCTACTCTAAGAAGGAGAAGAAGAGAATGGGCAAATAAAAAAAGGGGCGCAATCGCGAACCCCCTTCTATCTAATTTCAAGCTAGGATCAATCCAATCTGATTTCTTCGACTTCAGACCATTTGATATATCTATAATCATCTGGGCCATCTGCGACTAAGATGCCATCGTTGTCGTCATTGACATCTACACTATCTTCCAGCAATAACTTTTCTCCATTGCGCAAGGTGATATAAGACGCTTCATCATTTTTGGGTTTTATCTTAGATACATATCTGAACGGTAAGGAGTATTCTAAGTCCTTATTTTCGCCATCAAGGATTTCTAGATCATAACTCTCATCCAGATCAAATATGATCTCGCCACTGTACTTGTCTCCATCTGTCGTTTCTACAGACCCAGAGATAGCTTTCCCTTCGTAGCCTGACGACCAAGTTGTATTAGCAGGTTCAGTAAAAGTGACTTGTTCGAATTCCTCCCAAGGTATATCTACACGTCCCATACCCATTATATTGACGATGATACCACGATTGTCATCATCTACATCATTACTACCATGGAGTTTGAATGATCTCCCTGATCGCATAGTGACTTCAGATCCGCTAAAGGTTTTCTTAATCGTCTTTATTTTTCCAAAAGGAATATCTAGTTCCCCTCCTCTCGTGTCTCCATTGAGCTCATCATCAGCTAGGCGCTCGTCATGGTCCCATTGGACATAACCCTTAAATTCTCCACTGCTGGTTTCTACAGTGCCATAGAGTGGCGCCCCATAAGCACTTTCCATATTGGCAGGTGCACTTTCAAACCTGACTTCGAAAATGTTGTCCCAGTCAATTTTTATCATACCCAGCTCTTCGTCATGAATTCTGACGGTAGCTCCTATGTCGTTAGAACCTCCTGAAAGTCGAAGCACTTCTCCGTTTTTGAGCATCACCTTTACTCTGTTGCCCCGCTGAGGCTTTATCGCTAGAATATCACCAAATTGACATACAAAAGAATGCGTATGGTCATTGTTGTAACTGGTATGTGACCAACCAAACCATCCAGTACTGACCCAAGAATTTTGTTTGTCTAAGTCCTTGAGTTCGGAGCGAGATAAGTGGATGAGATTATCATTGTCGATCTTTGTTGAATTGAAGAAGTCAAACAGAAAGGCTTCTTCTTTGCCCCATCTTATCTGCCCTGTGTAAGACTGGTCATCTTCTGTTGTAATTGTTCCATACAGAAATATTGAATTATCATCGGTCATAGCAGATTGCACTTCACTTAGGATAAAGGCATTGAGAAAGGCAGTCATCAGAAGTAAGATAAATTTGTTAGCCATAGTCGTTAGTTTTTGTTTAGGAATCATAGCATTACAAATATGGGGTCGTGCGCCGCTTTATAAAACTAAGTAGAGATGGGCAGGGTGATAGATGGACTGAATCGGGCTTTTTTGTTAAGGAAGGAACCGATTCATCAGAATCGAGTGGGCAGGTTTTTCTTCGGAGAATACATTAGTTTAATGAGTATAAAGTGGGGAGTATTTTTAGAAAACAGACTATAGAGTGGGTGCGGTTCTCCCATTTTGGAGTTAGAGGGTAGTGTTAGGTAGTGCATAGTTTATTAGTGCAGAGTGCATAGTTGGGGCTGCGCACGGAGGCTCTTCATATTTAGATAATGATTGTTGATAAAGAGCGCATAGGGGTTCTCCCATTTGGGAGTCAGAGGGTGGTGTGGGGAAGTGCATAGTTGGGGGATTGAAGTCTCATAGATTCCGTTGACAGATTTGACCAAACTACCAAACCAGATGTTGATAACCTTTCCTGGTTATTAAATAAATGTAACAATATTTGCTTCGATCACTGAAGCGGACCAGAGCTCTGCTGAGGAGCAACTC
>CALBWK010000093.1 GCA_937969415.1 uncultured Saprospiraceae bacterium
GTGTAGAGTAGTCTTTGAGATGGATATGTGCCGTGACATAGTCTAAGCCTCTGTAGATGGTATCCGACCACAACTTTTCACCCTCATCTTTTTCTATGGTAATGCCATATCTCAGCTTGTTCTCATAGTTACCTCTGTAGCGAAAAAATAATTTGTTCTTATCACCCACATAAGCAGGATCAGCATTGCCTTCAGCTATGTACCCTTTCTTATCTTCAAGTGTCTGCCCCCATCTCAAAAAGACTTCGTGTCTCGAATTCTTAAACATTTGAGGTAAGGAGATATTCAGTTTGGCATCATCTCGTACTTTGATAAATGAGCGCAAGACCGCAATATCCTCTATATCCAAACTAGGGACGACTTGTAACTCTTCTACCATTACGAACTCTCCCATAGTAGCGCGATGATAGAGGATGTCATTGATCTGCTGCTCAGATAGAAATCTCAGCTCTTGCAGATCGTCATAGGCTACGGTGTTGATATTGAGCGGGGAGCTGTAATACGTTCTGAGTTGATCGAGGAGCACCGTCAGGTCTACTTGGGTATCCTCTTGATTCTGTAGGTAATTTTCAACTTGTTCCCATATCTCATCAGGAATCTCTTGGGCTGCCATAGGCCTCACCCAACAGATCAAAATCAATAGTACAAAACCTACTCGCTTCATTGACGTTTTCTAACTTCAAATATAGTCTCTCCATCCTTGAGACTCACTACCCAAGAAATAAAGTCAAAATAGACAAAATCCACCTTATCAAACTGTCCTCGGCTACACGTTACTAATTTATTGTGGGTACTATCGATTAATTCATTGATCCCAAAGTTCATTGCACGACAGCCTTTCCTTAAGAAGTTAAGGAGTGTATCGACAACTACGGTCAGTCTGTCCTGTGACTCAAAGGCGGCCTTGACAGAGGAAATCAGATTGGTAACCAGTCTAAAATTGGTCAGTTTGTAATGACAGAGCAAAAGGATGAGTCGGGCATAATTGAAGACATCAGCTCTGAGGGGCTCTTGCTGCGTTTCGAGTATGCGATTGAGATGTACTATAGCTGCTTCATAATTCCCTCTGTAGCTCTCTATCATCGCCAACTTAAAGACAAACACCAAGGCTCTGTGTTGGTCGAGATCAGCCCATCGCTGTTCTAGATTTGAGGTGAATAGGGTGAGCTCTTTAAGCTTAGGTGTATTGAGTAAAATGGTCTTATTGAGCTGTGCATTGCTCTTGTAGATAAAGTCTAGTAGGGTGGAAGTGGGATTATATCGCTGGTGATGCTCTGCTGTGAATCTATCCCAGGCGGTATAATGCTCTTCAAAGCGCTCTGCTGCACCTAGATAAAAGCAAGCCGTCAGCAAGTAATGATAACCGCGGTTGATGAGATCGACATCTTGGATCTTTTGTGGGAGCTGCTGACCTATTTCTACCCATTGTAAAGCATATTTATAAGTGAATTGCCATTTGAGTAGAGCCAGATTCTCCCAGACTTTGCACTGACACCACAGCATCATAGAAAATGGAGACACGTCCGCGATTGCTGGTCTCGGGATATGTGAGTCGAAGAAACTTTTATAGAGGAGCGCATCCCTTTCGTTTTTGGCAAAGCCCATCTTGATGTAGAAGCCCTGTACCGATAGGGACACATTGGTGAGTTGTGTTTCTATAGCAACTTGATTAGAATGCTCCTTGGAGCGCTCTATGAGGTTCTCGATTCTTTGACTCTTCTGCCGACTCCGAGTGATGTGTCTGGACTCAATCAGTTTTTGTAATTCTAAAGCCTCTTGGTACAGCCATCGTCGATCACTTTCCTGCATACTCTTCTTAGCTTGATCGAGTAAGATGAGGCTCTCAGATATGAGTCCGCGCTGGTAGAGGAGTAGGGCATAGTCGACCTTTTGTCGTTGCTCAAAGGTCTTATCTGTTCTATCCCGCAAGACTCTTAGGCTACGCAATAGCTGTGTGTAGAGATTGCGCTTGGCATTGATAAACTGGGTTTTATTTATCTCACCTAATGCCTTTAACAAGTGAGGCTCAGTAGTATATCTACCTGTTTCTATCTTTTGGAACAAGCGCAGAAATAGGGCTTCGGTATTGCTCTCTAATCTACTGGCATAGAGACTAAAGTGTCGTTTCTCTGCCTTAGACATACTGGCTACCAATCTAGTTAGTGCCTCGTGTTTGGCTATAGGCATAACAGTGTATTTGTAATTATAGTGTTGATATACAATAAGTTATGATGCAAATATACAGTTTGGCATAACATCTATGAATGAATTCTATCAAGAATGTATTGATGAGACACATACATTCGTACTCGAATTCTACAAACACTAAATCAATTAATAATGCCTGCTAAGAAAAAAGAAGTAAGATCTAAACTTGAATACATCTGGCTAGACGGTTATAAGCCGACCCAGAATATGAGAAGTAAAACTAAAGTCATTGCCAACTTCAGTGGCAAGCTTAAAGATTGCCCCGTTTGGTCATTTGACGGATCATCAACAAGACAGGCAGAAGGAGGAAGTTCAGATTGCTTATTGAAGCCTGTAGCCATCTATCCTGACCCAGAAAGAGCGAATGGTTATATCGTGATGACTGAGGTTATGAATCCCGATGGATCACCACACGAATCTAATGCAAGAGCGAAGATAGATGACGATGATAACGATTACTGGTTTGGATTCGAGCAAGAGTACTTCATTATGGATAACAAGACCCAGTTGCCTTTAGGCTTCCCAGTGGGTGGTTATCCTGGACCTCAAGGCCTCTATTACTGCTCTGTTGGTGGTAGAAATACACACGGTAGAGATATCGTCGAGAAGCACGCTGATCTCTGTATAGATGCCGGATTGACCTTTGAAGGTATCAATCAAGAGGTGGCTTGTGGCCAGTGGGAATTCCAACTCTTTGCCAAAGGCGCTAAGCAGGCTGGAGATGAAATCTGGATTGCTAGATACCTACTAGACAGATTGACAGAGAAGTATGGCTACTACATCGAATACCATCCAAAGCCGATCAAGGGAGACTGGAATGGATCTGGAATGCACGCCAATTTCTCTAATAAGAAACTCCGTACCTCTGGTAAAAAGAAAGACTTCGAAGAGATCTGCGAGAGATTTGCACCTAAAGCTAGAATCAAGCAAGCAATAGCGGTCTATGGTGCCCATAATGAGGAGAGACTTACTGGATTGCACGAGACGCAGTCTATTAACAAGTTCTCTTATGGTGTCTCTGATAGAGGTGCTTCGATAAGAATACCTATCGCAGCAGTAGAAAATAAATGGAAAGGATGGTTAGAAGATAGAAGACCTGCCTCTAACGCCAACCCATATAAAGTCGCAGGGTCAATAATTGCGACTGTAAAAGATCAGCCTTACAACTACTAGTTAGTCAAAGGTGTGGTTAGTAATGCTGTACAATCGGAAAAGCGTACCTATTA
>CALBWK010000094.1 GCA_937969415.1 uncultured Saprospiraceae bacterium
TCTACGTATTTGCCTTACAGTGTATGAGCACCTTGGCCATTGTCAAAAAAGAAACTGGTCAGTGGAAATATGCACTGTGGCAGTTTGTCCTCTTTTTTGTATTGGCCTATGTCTTTGCCTTGGGTGCTTTTCAGCTGCTCAAGTAGTCTAGCTTCTTAGATCAATGACAAGATCAAATCACACTTTTACGAGGTTAAACAAAGTGTGTGTACGCGGATCTATCCCACAGTAAATACCTCTTCACTCTAATTTCTACTCTTTTTCGAGCTCATTTTAACTGCTTTACAGCTTAGCAAACATCAAATTGAGCACCTTAGCATTAAACTTTCAAATATTTTTGAAAGTTTTTTCAATTAAATTACAATTACGTAATAATCTGTTTATCAATTACTTACGGTTCATTCTTGGAAGAAATGCCACTTAGGAGTCCGGTCCAAAAGAACTATCTACTTTGATTTTGTTTAACGTTGACATATCTTTACGTCAACAATAAAAAGATCAATTATGTCTACAGTTGAATTTTATAACAAAATAGATCAGGTAGCCGGTCCTCTTAATTCATTTGCATATAAACTGACAAAGAGTACAGATGATGCGCAGGATTTATTCCAAGAAACTGCATTTAGAGCTCTTACCAATAAAGAGAAGTTTCGTCCCGGCACAAACTTCAAAGCGTGGACTTTCACAATAATGAAGAACATCTTCATCAACAACTATAGAAAAAAGGTAAAAGCCAATACGATCATTGACTCTACCGAAAATCTATTCTACCTCAATTCTGGCAAGAATGCAATCAACAATCAAGCAGGTAGCAATATGTTGATGGATGAGCTTATGACTATGGTGACCAATCTAGATGAGTCCATAAGAGTGCCTTTTATGATGCACTATGAAGGATTTAAATATCAAGAAATTGCAGACGAATTGGATTTGCCATTAGGTACTGTGAAAAGTAGAATCTTCTTTGCCAGAAAAGCACTAAAGTCTGCGATCAAAGGCAACTACGGTAATTATGAGACAGTACGAGAAAGAATCTCTGCTTAGAAGAGACGACGCATAGATAAACTAAGATGCAATTCCACTCACACATTACTTCAAACCAAGTCTTATCTAACGAAGCGCTGTTCAACGGAGCTAACCTAGATAAACAACTACTTGCGATTACGTTTGATGACACTGAGTTAGTGGTATCTATAAATAAAAAGTTGGTACCCCCTATCAGTTGGTTTCTAACCGACGAGCTAGGCGATCTTATACATATGGGACAGATAAGCAATCAATCCTTTAAAATAAATCTATCAGGACTCTCTAGAGGGACATATAGTCTTCGTATAGCAGGAGAGGTTATAACGATAAATAATAGAGCATAAGGTATCCATAAAGAAAAGTTGTTTTCAATAAATAATTATTGAGTTAGTGTTAAAAGAACGATGTAGACATCGTTCTTTTTTTGTTATAAGCGACTCTCAGCAATTGTGCCTAGACTAAAATTATCAGAGTAAGTGTAATATTTCATTTTATTTGCCTACTAAGTAGGTGATGACACTTTCATTTGAAGACATATTAGAACAGTATAATGACATCTTATATAAGGTGGCTCGGTCCTATGCCTATGAAGACTATGAGGATATCTACCAAGAGATAGCTATCCAACTATGGAATAGTTACGACAGCTTCAGAGGAGAATCTAAGTTAGGTACATGGATTTATCGCGTAGCACTAAATACTGCACTCTCTTATAAGGTTAAGAATCCAAAGGTGGACTATAGAACACCCGAAATATCTTTGGACCAACAAGACAACTCTGCTAAACTAGATCAACTTTATAAAGCTATTAATCAATTGAAAGCAACTTATCGATCACTAATCATTCTACAATTAGAGGGCTACGACTATGAAGAGATATCAGAGATACTAGGAATATCCAAAACACTCGTTGGCGTAAAACTTGGCAGAGCGAAGGCTAAATTAAAGTCACTTATAAAACAATATTAATGTTAGAATTAAATCTAAATGAGATATGGAATGCAAATGATATTGCTGCATCTACTCATTACAAAAAGGTAAAAACAGCATTACAAGGAAAATATAAATCTTCCTCCAGCAAAATCATTCAGAGATACAGGAATCTATTCTGGATAGAATTACTAGGTAACTTCATTCTATTTCTAATAATCCTCTACCTAACTATTCGTTCCGATGGTATTGAAAAAATATTCGAAGAGACATTATTCAAAGGCCTCATTGATTGGGTTGGCAATTCACTATTTACTGTAGTTGTCGCAACAATACTACTATTCGTTTATGGGTTTTATCACTGGGTCTTCTATTTCAAATACTTCAAAGATTTCAACCAATCAATAAGTGCTACTCGAGGCCTTGATGTTTATTCAGCCTTGGACCTATCTATTAAGAGCATACAGAAATTTAGAGAAAGAACCATTCGTTTTGGTCTTTTGCTGCTTATTGTCGGCACCCTCGTACGCGGTATAGTGGACACCACCAATGGGCAATCCATATTGTCAACAATATTTATAGTTTTCTTTTCTTGGGTGTTAGGATACGCTGTACTAATAGGCTACTACGACTACTTACATAAGCCCTATCAAGTAGACCTAGAAATCTTACAAAGACAACTAGAACAAGAATAATCTAAGAACCTGGAGGTCTAGAAGGTCGCACCTCTACCTTAGAAGGTAACGTCCTCGCCGGCATCTTCAGTAGGTCTGTTACCATCTGACCGATATCCTCTGGTTGTATTTTCCAAGCATCTTTTTTCTTGCTCGGCTTATGATTATTGAAGTAAGTAGATACAGAACCCGGCATAATCGTCGTACACTTAATATCATAAGGCCTAAGATCCAGCATCATCGCTTGTGTAAAGCCCACCAAGCCAAACTTACTCGCATTATACGCCGTGCCTCTTGCGAAAAAATTACAACCCGCTAGACTCGCTATGGTAATGATATATCCTTGTGTCTTCTTTAGAGAGGGAATGCTGGCCTTGACAGAATTGAAGACTCCAGTAAGATTAACATCTATGACTTCATTCCATTGCTTAGAAGTAAGGTCCTCTATACTTTCAAAATGCCCTACCCCTGCATTGGCGATGAGCACATCCAATTTCTTCCATTGCTTCTTGAGAGCAGATACAGCAGCCTTCTGACTTTTGATATCCGTCACATCTCCAGCGTGGCCGAGGATATTATCTTTATATTTTCTGCTGAGTTTTTTGACGACATCATTGACAGATGTTTTTTTTCTCCCAGTTATCATCACTTTCATCCCTTGAGACAGCATTGCTTCTGCTATACCCAATCCAATTCCCTTTGTGCCACCTGTGATTAAGGCCGTCTTTCCTTGTAAGTCCATAGAGTATTTATTTAATCCGAAACTAGTTAAAAAATCAGACCTACAGAGTAAAGTGCTATCATAACTATCAATTAATTACTAAACCGACACGCCTTGATACAACGTTAATTAGGTCTAAGTTGATTCTACAAACCCATAAATCAGCTCTGCAGCAACCGACTAATAATTTCTCGAAACATTTTCATCCCCGTCTCGATCAACTCATCTGGAAAATCATACGTCCGACTATGTAAGGAAGGCGTATCCACACCCGCTCCCAAACCAAACATCGCTGTTTTATACTGCTTAGAAAACCAGCCAAAGTCTTCGCCAAACTTAAAGGGGTGCGGCCTTTCTAAAAGATTAAAATCGCTAGCACGTGCAGCTTTCCTGATTAAATTATTACAACTATTAATATTTCGAGCAGCAGCAAAATGCTCAAACCACTCGATTTCAAATTTAAGTTGCTCTTCTTTACAAATAGTTTCCACCTTCTGCTGAATACTCGACCTCAATTCAGCCATAGGCTCTGCACTCCAAGTTCTTATCGTATAATGAATTTCTCCGTGTGCTGGAGAGATACCATAAGCTTGCTCGCCCATAGTCATATAGACAGGAGTTAAGACAGCATAATTCTTATCATCAGTTTCTGGTACATTTAATTGTGATAAGTTGGCAACAAGCTTTGAAAGTGCGACAGCTGGGCTTATGCCTTTTTCTGGCTCTGCAGCGTGGGATTCATACCCTTCTAGCCTAATGGAACAACTGATGACCTCTGCAGAAAAGCTCTCATCCATAGTAATGATACTGTGCATTTTTTCGCCCGGAATATTGTGCAATGCAAACATATAGTCTATTCCCAGAGAGATAAATTTCTCATCTTGTAACATATCATAAGCCCCCTTACCTATTTCCTCTGCAGGCTGAAAAAGCAGTACAATTTTCCCTTTATTGAAAGTCTGTTTCTTAAGCCATTGACTTAATCCAGCCACTATCGCCATATGACCATCGTGACCACACTTATGCGAGACACCTTTGACGACTGATCTATAGGGCATTTGATTTTCTTCCTTTATCGGCAAGGCATCTAGCTCACACCTAATCGCAACCGTGGGCCCTAGTTCAGAAAAGTTATAGCAGACCGCTAGACCCTCTCCACCTATTTTGGTGATTATCTCTGAAGGTTGGTGGGCCGATACAAAAGAATGAATACGCTGCGCTGTCAGCATCTCCCTCTGTGAGAGCTCAGGGTGCTGATGTAGTTCTTGCCGTAGTCTTATAAGTCTGTCAAGCATCATTCCTATCTTATTAAGTATGGCTTAGCCGATTACCGCCAAGACTTCCACTGATTGATAAGTCCATTGGTACTGCTATCGTGGCTGGAGATCAGCTCATCGCCTTCAAGCTCTGGTAAAATACTTTTTGCTAATTGCTTGCCTAGCTCAACTCCCCACTGATCAAAACTATACACATTCCAGATATAGCCTTGCACAAATATTTTATGCTCATACATTGCAATCAGTTGTCCGAGAGTATGGGGTGTTAACTTCTTGACAAGGATAGAGTTACTTGGTCTATTGCCTTCAAATACTTTGTAAGGCACTATGGATTCGTACTCTTCTTTTGCCACACCTTTGGCTTCATATTCGGCAACAACTTGTGCTCGTGTCTTGCCATTCATCAAGGCCTCTGTCTGCGCAAAAAAATTGGTCAATAATTTTTTATGATGATCCCCGATAGGGTTATGAGATTGTGCCGGTGCAATAAAATCACAAGGAATCATCTGTGTACCTTGGTGTATTAGTTGATAGAAAGCGTGCTGTCCATTTGTGCCCGGCTCACCCCATATAATAGGGCCAGTAGCATAATCCACGGACTGACCTGTCCTATCCACTTGCTTGCCATTACTCTCCATATTGCCTTGCTGGAAATAGGCTGCAAAGCGATGTAAATATTGATCATAAGGCAGTATGGCTTCAGAATGTGCTTCAAAGAAATTATTGTACCAGATACCGATCAAGGCCAATAACGTAGGCATATTCTGAGCTAAGTCAGCACTTTTAAAGTGTTCATCCATCGCAGACATACCACTAAGCAAAGCATCGAAATTGTCATAACCTATCGTCAAGGCGATTGATAAGCCGATAGCACTTGATAGAGAGTAGCGACCACCTACCCACGACCAGAACTCAAACATATTATTGGCATCAATACCAAAATCTGTTACGCCTGCTTCATTGGTAGATAGGGCGATAAAGTGTTTCTTGATATCTGACTCAGTACCACCCTGCTCCATAAACCATTGTCGAGCCGAATGGGCATTGGTCATTGTCTCTTGAGTGGTAAAAGTCTTACTAGCGATGACAAATAAGGTCGTCTCCGCATCCACTTTTTTTAAAGTCTCCGCTATATGTGTGCCGTCAACATTTGAAACAAAATGTGTCTCTACACCTGCCTTCCAGTATGGCCTCAATGCTTCTGTTACCATTACTGGCCCGAGATCAGAACCACCTATTCCAATATTGACAACTTGGGTTAACGGCTTACCCGTATATCCTAACAATGCACCGGAATGAAACCGATCAGAAAAGTTTCGCATTCGATCTTGCACTACCTTTATCTTCGGCATTACATCTTCACCATTCACGATCACCTTGCCGCTCTGCTTGCGCAAGGCTGTATGCAAGACGGCTCTCCTTTCTGTTTCATTTATCTCTGCTCCAGAAAACATAGCCTCGATTCCAGATGACAATCCTACCTCATTAGCCAGCTGCACCAACAGCTCTAAGGTCTTAGAATCTATTCTATTCTTGGAGTAGTCCAATAACACGTCACCCTCTATCAGACTAAACTTATCGTATCGATCCGGATCTGCAGCAAATAGATCTTTGAGATGTTTAGATTTCATTTCTTCAAAATGAACTTCTAAATCCTTCCAAGCTCGAGTTTTCGTTGGATTATTTTTCTTAAGCATCACACCGTAATTATTAATTAACATACAAAGAAAAGATAATATGTCAATTTCTCATTCTGTTGCCGGAGTAAGCGTCATTTTAAATCTTTCTCTCAGACATGTCTATGGCCAAATCATTAATAGACGCGTATCGCTTCTTCATTAGTCCATTTTCATCAAACTCCCAATTCTCATTGCCATAAGCTCTCCACCACTGGTTCTCACTATCCCTGTACTCGTACTCAAATCGTACTGCTATGCGATTATCTGTATGAGCCCAATATTCTTTCTTCAATTTATAATCTATTTCTTCATCCCATTTATTGGTCAAAAAAGCTTGTATGGCTTCTCTTCCTTTAATGAACTGATTTCGATTCCTCCATTCGCTATCAATTGTATAGGCTTTGGAAACTTTTACAGGATCCTTACTATTCCAACCGTCTTCTGCGGCTTGGATTTTCTGCTTGGCAGTTTCTTCTGTAAATGGCGGAAGCGGAAATTTTTTTTCTATCATAATTTCGAATCTTGTGTAACCGTATTTTTCAACTCAAGAAAATTTATCTTTTGGACTGGCTTTCTAATTTAATCTTGCAATACTTGAATATACACTATACCCATAAGATACTGTCAAGTAGATGAGATCAAAAACTTGTTAACCCACTTGCATACGATTCGTAAGCCATACCCAAATCATCAACATAGTCCTCGCCAAAGTGTTCTCTAAAGGAAGCCAAGCCTTTTTCTGTAAAATGCGGAAGCAACATAGACCACATCAATTTGTCCCAAGCAACTTCGTTATCCTCAGTAAATCGGCGCTCTATCAACCAAGAATAAGAAATCGTCCAGTAGATACGTGAAATATTATGGTAGACGCCTTTGATGCTTTCAGGCCGCATATTACCTATCTGAATAGACAAATTGATCATCGACATCTGCGTACGAATGTTCTCCTGTCTTAAGCTCTTAATCAAGGTATTGACCTTAGGCATAGACAAAACTGACTTATCAAAAAAGATAAAAGCATAGGCCTTCTGTATCTCATGAAATCGTGTGGTCGCAGCGTGTAAGCTCTTCCACGAGGGAACAGAGACAGACTTGATCAAGGCTTGATCGTGTATATGGCGCAGCTCCACTAAGTGCAGATCTAATAAGGCCTCCTTATCTTTGATATGATAAGTGAGATTTCCGCGGCTTATTCCGATAGTCTGTGCAATTTGATATAATGAAGAAGCCCCGTAGCCGTGGGCATTCAGATAGGCTTTGCTTTCCTGTAATATCTTATCTTTCGTGGTCAAGGCTATCTCCTATATTGGTTCTAGATCGGAGAATTAGTCAATATTAACTAATTATTAGACAATTTTGCAAAAAACCTCTGCAGATACTCCTTATATTGCGAAACAATAAGAAATGAGCGATTACAAAATACATACGGGAGGTCTCGATTTTCCGCTATCGGTAGACAATTTGGGAGACTTAGATCTCCATGGAGATTATCCTCACTACCACCTACTTCATCAAGGTAAAAAATACAGCATTTCTGTACTCCAAGAGAACGGCAAACAAATAACCCTCAACATTAACGGCAACACCCATACTGTCCAAATCAATGATCAAGTCGATCAACTAGTCGAGCAGATGGGGCTCAATAAACCAAAGGAGATTATCCTTAAAGACATAAAGGCTCCAATGCCTGGACTTATACTCGACATTATGGTCAAGCCCGGCCAGGAACTGGTCAAAGGTGACGCCATACTAATCCTAGAAGCGATGAAAATGGAAAATGTTATCAAAGCAGAAGGAAATGGAATCGTAAAAGAAGTTCTCCTCAATAAAGGCGCTGCTGTAGAAAAGAATCAAGTCATAATTGAAATGCAATAACAAGTGAAGAGTATCAATAAAATACTTGTCGCCAATAGAGGTGAGATCGCCCTTAGAGTGATGCGTACTGCAAAGCGTATGGGTATCGCTACGGTGGCCGTGTACTCTGATGCAGACCGCACAGCTCCGCACGTCCTCTTCGCCGATGAAGCTGTCTGTTTAGGGCCACCACCTTCATCAGAATCTTATCTGGTAATGGATAAGATTATTAAAGCAGCCAAATCTACAGGAGCAGATGCTATCCATCCCGGCTATGGCTTCCTCAGTGAGAATGCCACCTTTGCAGAAAAACTACAGTCAGCTGGTCTTACGTTTATAGGTCCTGGCATCCACGCTATCAATGTGATGGGAAGTAAGCTCGCCGCCAAAGAAGCCGTAAAAGATTATGAAATCCCTATGGTGCCTGGCACAGATGAAGCGATTACCGATGTCAAAGAAGCCAAGAAGATAGCAGAGGGCATTGGCTTTCCTATTCTCGTCAAGGCCTCTGCTGGTGGCGGTGGAAAAGGAATGCGGGTCGTAGAAAAAGTGGAAGAATTTGAAGAGCAAATGGACAGAGCCATAAGTGAGGCGATATCCTCCTTTGGTGATGGCTCCGTTTTTATAGAGAAATATGTCACGTCACCAAGGCACATAGAGATACAAGTGCTGGCAGATAGCCATGGCAATACTTTACATCTTTTTGAGAGAGAATGTAGTATCCAACGTCGACACCAAAAGGTTGTAGAAGAAGCACCTTCCGCTGTGCTGACACCTCAACTCAGAAAAGAGATGGGTGAAGCAGCAGTGAGAGTAGCGCAAGCGTGTGGTTATGAGGGAGCAGGTACAGTAGAATTTTTGCTTGAAGACAATAGCAAGTTTTACTTTTTAGAAATGAATACGCGACTTCAGGTAGAGCATCCTGTGACAGAAATGATTACAGGCATCGACCTAGTGGAGCAACAGATACGCGTAGCGAGAGGAGAAGAGTTGAGTTTTGATCAAGAAGATTTAAAAATAAAGGGCCACGCTTTTGAGCTACGTGTCTATGCGGAAAATCCGACCGAAAATTTCTTACCGAGTACTGGTACTCTAGAAACGTATAAGCGTCCAGAAGGAGAAGGCATCAGAGTCGATGATGGATTTAGAGAAGGGATGGAAATTCCTATCTATTACGATCCGATGATCGCTAAGCTGATTACGTATGGTGCTACACGAGCTGAAGCGTTACAGAAAATGCGTGAAGCTATTTCAAGTTACCATATCAGTGGTGTAGAAACTACGTTACCGTTTGGTGAATTTGTCTTTAACAACGATGCCTTTGCTAAGGGAGAAATTGATACGCATTTCGTAAAGAAATATTATACCCCAGAAAACATCAACAACAGTAATGCTGTTGAAAAAGAGATTGCGGCCAAGGTCGGACTTCAAATTTATTTGAACAATCGCAATAAACTAAAAACTATAAAGCGCCCTCATTCTGAGTGGGCCTCACGTACCTAATACAAACAAAATATTCTAATGAAAATACTGGTTTGCATAAGTAAGACTCCTGAAACCACTGCTAAGATTGCCTTTAAGGATGGCAACACAGCCTATGACGAAAGCGGTGTACAATTTATTATGAATCCCTACGATGAGTGGTATGCGCTGGTCAGAGCCGTAGAACTCAAGGAAGCCAATGGTGGCACCGTAAC
>CALBWK010000095.1 GCA_937969415.1 uncultured Saprospiraceae bacterium
GGACAATATTTTAGAGCGACCAATGAAGTTGTCTTGGACAAGATCTACGAGCAGATAGACTTGTTGGAAAAGACCGAATTTGAAGTCAGTACTTTTACAAGATATTCAGAGGAGTTTAGAAAATTTTTATTCTTAGCCCTCTTCTTGATTATAGCAGAGTTTATTTTGAAAAATACCTTATTGAGAACCTTGCCATAGATGTTTAGACTAGAAGCCTATAGCAGCCTTTATTTATTAATCCTTATTCCTATAGGGCTAGTACTAGTCTGGCTAACCCTCAAGTGGAAAAAAGATGTTTTCAAAGGTTTTGGCGATCAAGAAGTTTTCTCAAGACTCTACCCTGGCTGGTCGACAACAAGAGAATGGCTTAAGGGTGGCTTGCTCCTCACTGCCCTAGCACTCTTGCTCATCTCTTGGGCCAATCCACAATGGGGATCCAGAACAGAAAAAATCAAAGCCAAAAGCTCAGATATATTTATAGCACTCGATATTTCCCAAAGTATGCTGGCCGAAGATATTTCTCCTAACAGGATGGAAAGGGCTAAGCGATTTTGTACAGAACTCTTAAGCAAACTTAGAGGAGAGCGCATAGGGTTAATCTACTTTGCCGGGAGTGCTTATATGCAAATGCCCTTGACTCACGATTTCGCCAATGCTGAAGTGCATGTCAGAGCTGCCAATCCAGATCAAGCCGGAACACAAGGAACGATCATCGCCGATGCTATTAATCTTGCTAGAGAATCTTTTACTGAAGAATCGCCAACCCAAAAAGCACTCATTATTATCTCAGACGGAGAGGACCACGAAGCCGATGCTCTAGCAGCAGCAGAGCAAGCCTTGGCGGAGGGCATACATATCTATACAGTTGGTATCGGTAGTGAGGCCGGTGGAAAAGTACCCTTCTACAGCGGCGGTCGATTGACTTACAAAACTGATGAAGCAGGAAATATTATTACCAGTACGCTAAACACAGAGATGCTCACAGAATTAGCGTCAACAGGTGGAGGCGAATTTTATCTGATGGATCAAGTCATGTCTGCTTTGGATAAGATTGATAAAGAGATAGACAAATTAGAGAAAAAAGAAACGGAGCAGAGATCATTTACAGAATACAACAGTTACTTTCAGTTGTTCTTATTACCTGCTATCTTATTATTATTTTTTGAGTTTCTTTTTTCTTCCATGAGAAGTACTGACAAGAATTGGAAATCATTATTCGGCATCAACTAATGAAATATCTTATCACCATAGCGATTCTTTGTATTTCTGTTGCCTTAAGTGCTCAGGGACAATCTAGGTCCGACTTACTTAAGGGAGACAAACTCTATAAGAATGGAAGATATTCTGAGGCTGCCTTGGCCTATAGAAAAGCCAAAGAACTTCTGAGCAATTATACATCGACATTTAATTTAGGTAATGCCTACTTCCAAATGCAAAACTATGAAGAAGCTGTGCCTACCTTTGAAAATGCTATAGACCTCGCTAAGGATGATATTTCTAAATCTAATGCTTACTATAATCTAGGTAACTGTCATCTCAAGCAAGACGATCCAGAAACGGCCATCAAGGCCTACAAGGAAGCCTTAAAACTTAACAGATCTAACGAGGACATCAGAAGCAATTTACTCTTTGCACAACTGATGAAAGATATGCAAGAGCTGCAACCTCAACAAGAACAACAACAGCAACAACAACAGGACCAGCAGAATCAAGAACAAGACCAACAGGATCAGGAGCAGCAAGACCAACAGGCACAGCAAGATTCTACGCAACAGCAACAACAGCAGCCGCCAGAAGACCAAGACTCTGAAAGCCCACAAGATAGTTTGAGCCAAAATCAAATCGACAGCCTCCAACAAGCCCAAGCCAATAGTATCGATAGCACACTCCTAGACAAGCAATCTCTAGACAGTCTAGAGGCTATGCAACTGCTGGACGTGATTCAAAATAAAGAGCAAAAAATACAAGAGAAACTAAGGAAGTTTAATTCCAACCGAAAAAAACCTAAAAAAGATTGGTAACTCTATTACAGATAACGAAAGTATTCTGATTATGTTAAGACAAATAATTTTCATCCTAGCGCTCTGCTGCACCACCCTACTCTCAGCGCAAAGCATAAAGACCTACGTCAGTAATGACACAGTGCTCATCGGAAATGACGTGTTCATCAAAATAACTTATAACAATATAGACGGCGACTACGCTACCCCAGAATTCAATGACTTAGAAATAATTTCTGGTCCCAACACAAGCTCTTCAATCTCTATCATCAATGGAGACAAAACGAGTAAGACCAGTTATGCCTATTATCTCAGACCTCAAAAAGAAGGCGTCCTGACCATCCCACCTTTTTCTGCAGAGCACGCAGGAGAGCTCGTCTACTCCGATACACTTTCCCTTATTGTAGTGCCCAATCCTGACAATCTCATAGTCATCCCAGAAGACTCCTCTCAAGATGGACTAGGCTTCGGGTCCAACTTTTTTGAGTTCAGACAATTTCCTTTCGGTGAGAGAAGAGCACCGCAGAAAAAAGAAAAAGATTCTATCTCTAAAAGAAAATATAAACGCATTTGATAATGCTTAGACCTACCCTACTCCTATTATTCATAGCATTTGCGCTAGAGATGTCGGCACAAAAATTTTATGCCGAAGTCAGTTCTACCAATATAGAAATGGGAGACAATCTCAGAGTAGGCTTTACCCTAGAAAATATGGATGGTGGTCAACTCACCCCACCCCCCTTCAAAGACTTTGATGTCGTCGCTGGACCAAGCAGAAGTACAAAAACAAGTATCGTCAATGGTCGCCGTACTTCCCAACAAGGCATCATCTACACCCTCAGCCCAAAGCGCCCTGGCAGACTCACCATAGGCCCTGCCAGTGCCGTCTCAAACGGAAAGACAATCTACACACAAGCGCTCAACATCAGTGTCAAAAAAGGTGCTACCTCCGATGTCCCTATAGCAGATCAAGTTTTTGCTACAGCAGAAGTGACAGACTCTATAATTCTTATCGGACAACAGATTATTCTCGAGTATAAAATTTACACTATTAGCGGCAGATTCAGTTCGCCTAACTTTAGAACTACGCCGAGCTTTGATGGATTTTTTGCGCAGAGCTTGCCCTTAGG
>CALBWK010000096.1 GCA_937969415.1 uncultured Saprospiraceae bacterium
ATCTAGTGGCACCGACGGAGACAGTATGTGCTCAGATTTTTGTGACAGTGGAGGCGACGTCAGGTGGTGGAGATAATTATACAAACATCACAGAGATAACAGACTCAGAAGATGAAAATGGCAACGAGCGCGAGGATGCTGATAGTGAAGAGGACGATGATCCAGATAATGATCCAGAAGAAGAAGACGATCATGATGAAGAAACTTTCGAGTTGATTGATCTTGCACTAAATAAAGCAACAACTGACGAGGGACCTTTTACCTATGGCGATGCGATTACTTTTGATATCAATGTGTACAATCAAGGGAATGTCGACATATACAATGTGATAGTTAATGATTTCATTCCTTGTGGGTTTGAATACCTCACCAGTAACGATGGTGTCTGGTCTTATGATGGTGCAAGCATAGCGACTACTACAATTGCAGGACCTATAGTGGCAGGTTCCAGTGAGACTGTTTCAATTACATTAACGATACAGGAATGTGTGTCGGCCGATGCGTGGAAAAATATTGCAGAGATCGAGAGTATGCAGGACGAGGATGGTGATGATCGAACAGATGATGATGTAGATTCTGATGCCGACAATAATCCTGACAATGATGGCGATATGGAAGACGATGCCACAAATGGAGACAACGGAGATGAAGATGATAGCGATTTTGAAGAGCCGGATATATTTGATCTAGCCCTTATAAAAACTACAAACCTTAGCTCGCCTCAAGCCCTAGGGGATAAGGTGATTTTTACTATCTCTATTGTTAACCAAGGAAATGTGCCTTCGACAAATATTTCGATTAACGAATATCTGCCGGCAGGTTTTGCTTATGACCCAATTGATAACCCTGGGTGGGATGCAGCCACAGCGCCGACCTATACTTATTTAGTTAACCAATTAGTTGATGTGGGTGATACTTTGTCTGTGCCATTTGTAGGTATACTCCAACTGGCTAGTGGTGGACTAGAATCTTATACCAATGCTGCGGAGATTGGGAGTGCGGAAGATGATAATGGACAGAATAGATCTATGGATGATGTCGATTCTAATCCTGATAATAATCCTGCGAATGATGGTGATAATAGTGGGGATAATGATGACAGCTTTGATGATAGCGACAATGGAGGAGAAGATGATTTTGATGCAGAACTGATTCAAGTTGTAGACATAGCGCTTAGAAAAACGACAGTTACACCTGGTGAGTACAGGTATGGTCAACAAGTAACTTTTGCGATAGAGTTGATCAATCAAGGGATCTTCGATCTCTATAATATTAAAGTCAATGATTTTCTTCCTTGTGGATTCGAGTACTTGCCTAGTAATAATACTTTATGGACTTATGATAATGTGACACATACCGCTTCTAGTATATTTCCTGGTCCAGTCTTAGGTCAGTCTACTGATACTTTATATATCACTTTGGAATTGGCACCTTGTCTTTCCAGTGGAGCCTATACCAATACGGCTGAGGTAGAAAGTATGGAAGATCAAAATGGCACTGATGTTACAAGTAGTGACGTAGATTCAGTTGGTGATGCTGACCCTTCTAATGATGGGAATATGGAAAATAATGATACGAGTAATATCAATGGAGACGAAGATGACAGTGACTTTGAGAGCTTAGAAATATTTGATCTGGCATTGATTAAGCAATTGGTAACACAACCTATGTATGCGCCTGGAGATATTTTGGAATATGCTATAGTCATTCATAACCAAGGGACTATTTCTGCAACCAATATTGAAGTGTGGGATCATCTACCTGCAGGATTATCAGGTATGGGTCTCAATCCAGGTTGGACACGTATGGGCTCAAGTTATTCGACGACGATTACTGAAATTATCAATCCAGATGAGTCACTTGTCGTGAGCTTCTTTGCGGAAATTAATTTTGTTGGAACAGATCAAGAAAATTATATCAATTATTGTGAAATAGGTTCAGCAACAGACATAGTTGGAGATCACCGCCAAGATGCAGATTCTACTCCCGATAGTGATCCGAGTAACGATGGCGTTGCTATCGATGACCAATTAAGTGATAGAGGCGATGAAGATGACCACGATCCTGAGGTTATTGTCATTACACAGGATTTTATACCAGATTGTGTCTTCGAATGTCAATTGGCTTGTGTTTTTGATGTCAATTTGTCCTTGAATAGTACAGATTGTGAGGCTTTGATTACACCTGCAACCTTAGTAGCTGGCCTTGATCCTGCTTGTGCCTATGATGATTATTTTCAACTAACTCTTGTCGACGAAGCCGGAAATGATATTGTGAATAATATTATAACTGCAGAACACATAGGCCAAAGAGTTCGATTTAGAATTACCAACCAATGTGAGAATAGTTGCTGGGGTTATATCAATGTTGAAGATAGAAATGGTAATTGTAGCAATCAAAATGTATCAATAGTGGGAAATGTGATTACTGAAACATATCATACAATAGAGTCAGTGAATGTAATGATGGGTATTGATCTTCCTATAGCTGTAACAAATGACGCAGGGTTCTATGATTTTGGGCCTATGCCTACGGGAGGGGCTTATCAGATTGTACCTTCCAAAAATGATGATTCTAGAAATGGGGTAAGTACACTTGATTTGATTCTGATGCAAAGACACATACTGGGTATTCAAACATTTGATAGTCCTTATAATCTGATTGCAGCTGATGTTGATGTTAACCAAGATGTTAATGGTGTTGATTTGATTGAATTAAGAAAGTTGATTTTAGGAATCTATACAGAATTCCCTGATACTGAGAGTTGGCGTTTCGTCAATGCCGATTATGCCTTTATTGATCAGACTGATCCGTGGGCAAATAATGTAGAAGAAACTTACAAGATTACATCTTTAGAGGCAGATATGACTGCAGATTTTGTTGGGATAAAGATTGGTGATGTAAATGAAACGGTTATAGCTAATAGTCTTTATGAACAGGCGGTCACAAGGAGCCATAGATGGCCATTAATTATGGAACTACCATCATATGAATTAGAAGCAGATGAACAGATAGTGATTCCGATATATGCAAGAAATTATGAAAGGATTAGTGGATGGCAAATGACACTTGAATTTGATTCAAAGCTAGTTGAGGTTCTAGAGGTTCGAGGGAAAGCGATATCGCTAGATCACAGGAATTGCAATCTCAATAGTCGTGATACAGGTTGGATAACGTTAAGCTATGGAAATCCCCAAATTCAGGAAATTGATTCAGATGATTTATTGATGACTTTAGTTATTAGAGCTAAAGAAAAAGTAAATACTGGTGATATCTTCTTTCTCAGCGATAAAGTAACACCTACGGAGGCTTATAGAGGTTATGATGAAGTTGTGGATATCAAATTAAATGTACGTGAACGAGAAGAGGTTGAGATACTATCAGTCAAGCCAAATCCTTGGGTCATAGCTACAGAGGTCACTTTTTATATGCCTAGCGAAGGAGAGGGCATATGGGACTTTTATGACGTCAATGGAAAGAAGATCTACTCAGAAAAGGGCTACTATTCTCAAGGTACTAACGTATTCACCGTAAATAGAAGCGGACTAAGTTCAGGCGGAGTCATCTATCTTCAGTTGATAACAGAAGTAGGAATTGCAGAATATAAGATGATTGTGGTCAAATAATGATAAGAGTAGACTTGTATGTTGATACAAGGAGATAGTCATTAGACTATAGGTGCTTAGTTAGCCAATATTGGTGTTCATAATAGGGATGCTAAAAAGTCCCTAATGATTATATTATATAATTATTTAATGTGTTTTAGCCTTATAGTGAAGGAATTAGAAGTTAAATATTGCTTTAATCGATATCCTGGAATGTATTTCTTGTGTGAAGGTCAGCGACTTATATATATGAAAACATTAATATTAACATATTAAGATATTTTGTAATATGATTATATATATTTGTTGGGTCTAAGTATGTCTTGGACAAGAATATTTAAGATGGACTTGCCTCTCTCTTAATAATAATAAAGTCACTTCCCAAGTGCCGATTACCTACCAAACACAGTAAAGAGTTACAGCTATCCCATAGCAGTGCTCCCACTCACCGATGATTATTGGTCGTATGTACGTATATGTATGAGCTCCCTTGTCGCTATGCGCAAGTAAGAGGTCTATAGACTTTGTGTACAATCGTCTATTGTGTTCCATTGAATCTTTTTTCATTAATACATCGTGTGATAACATGAAGAACTCAGAATTTACTTCTACAACTATTAAGACTCTTTCTGTCTTAATGTGCTTTTTCTTTTTTCAAAGTCTGTCTGCTCAATGCCCTACAATTCAATTTGTAGATCTAAGAGGGACGCCAGGCTTTCCGCAAACCGATGACTTAAATGTCTGTGGTGAAGCGGATACCTTATCCATTCTAATGTTCACTGATGCTCCAGGCCAGATTGCTGGTTTTGAGTTTACAGTTAATATGGTCTCAGGTATGCGTTACGCAGGTTTTGAGGAAGCGCACTATGGTGGCTGTACAAATATTTCTAACACGAACCCAGACATAAGCAGTCCAGAGTTTATAGGTGGAGGTCTCACATGTGGCGACATCTTTGTGGCTAACATAGGTGTCACAGCTGATTGTTCGGTAGATTTGGCCAATAATGACTACCTCATAGAGATAGAGTATAGCTATACTTACTTTCCACCAACAGGAGGATCTATAAAGTGTAGCGGGACTGAAACACTAGAGAATGATTTCAATGG
>CALBWK010000097.1 GCA_937969415.1 uncultured Saprospiraceae bacterium
TTTTCAACAGGATATGGATTTGGTGGTTAGCTGGCAAGCACCTGTGGTCAATATGAAAATAAGTTATAAGTTTGGTAATCAACATCTGAAGTCTAAGTCCAAAACAAAAACAAGTGCCTCAGACGAATTGAGAAGGGCATCGCAAGGATAATTTTACTAGAGATTGATTCTAAAAGTAAAGTTGACAGGTCTACCTATTTCAAATACTCCTTTAGTAACAGCCTGTTCGAGTACTTCAGATATTTTGACTTCACAAGTGGCATCAAGATTTCTAAAGTATCTTACTTCTGTTATTGTCCCTTTGTCAGAGATAACTAGATACACTGAAGAAGTCGTAAAAAATCCAAAGTCATTATTTCTGTCAGGGCAGAGTGGCCATTCTTTAGCGAACAGAGAGTTGAGCTGATTACTATAATGTCTTATAAGTTCTCCGTCATCCATCATGTCTACCAGTCGTATATGTGCTTGTCCAAGTAGATCTGCAGAGGTTTTCATTTGTAAGGTGAGATTAGGTCCAGAGGCTATGGTCAAGGAGTCGTGTCCTGCAAAGGCAGCGATAACATAGGGCTGGCCTTGGGGGATAGTGAAAGCACCATTGCTGTCAGAGCTTCCCAGTTCTTGTTTGTTTTGATCTAGGATTTGTACGCCAGGCAGCGCTCTGCCATTAATATCTAGCAGTACTAATTTGGACTCTAGTAATTCCGCAGGTGGTGTTGGTTCAGGCGCTTTTGTGATTTCTATTGCCGCATTTAGCATTGATTCTTCACTAAGTAAATCAACTGCCTCTGCAATGGCAGCTTCATCATTCACTTTCTCGATTTCCTCTGCACCTCCGATAGGGTAGGCGGCTACATCATCGGCCACAACAATAGCTTCTGCCTCTTCTTTGTCAAGGTTTCCATAGACTTCTGTTCTTTTTTGTTGTCGTTTTTCTGTAGGTTCTGATTCAGCTAAGGTGTTTTTCTGTGGGACGCTTTGACTTGTAGTGGTTTTTGGTATTGGTTTTATTTTGCTGATAGTAGATGTAGTAGTTTTTTTAACCTGAGTAGGCGTATTTTGCTTTTGTTTATGCGTAGCTTGATCGGCAACGCTGACTTCTTCTGAAGTAGAGGTCTCTCTTGTGTTGAAGGTGGGGCTTGTTTCTGAGGTTTTTTCTGGAAAGGTAGCCGCCTTTTTGTGAGAAGCTGTAGATGTAGTTTTGTTTTGACTTTCTGCAGTAGTATTGGCATCTAAGTCGACGCGACCCATAGAGTCAAATAACCAATAAGAGACACCTAGTAAGACAACTACTGCAGCGGCCATGCTCACCCATCTGAACGGCACTATTTTACGTTTCGGTTGGCTTTCCTTCTGGTCAGATATTTTTTCACTTAGCTTCTTAAGTGAAGCTTGATGGTCTCCACTATTGTCATAATAGCCCTCAATAGCGTCTGCTAAAAATGGATCATCAAGACTTACCCGCTCAAGTTGCCAGCGCTCTCTAGTGGACAAGGTGCCCGAATGCATTTTTTTCAAATATGCTTCAATCTGATCTCTATGTAGTTTCTTTTCAGACATTGGTCTTACTTGTGGCTTCTATGCATTTTTTAAGTTTCAATCTGCCATTCTGTATGTGTGAACGGACTTTATTCCAAGACATATCAAATATATCAGCGATATCTTGATAGGTCTTAGATTGGTAGTAGAAAGCTGATATACAACGCTTTTGTTCATCATTGAGTGATTCCATACAAGCTTCCATCCGTTCTAGGTCTTTTTCTTTACTCTCACTATCAGGATGAAATATGGTGTCGGAATACATAGTATAGGCTTGCTTTTCTTTTTGTTGCTTTGTATTAGCCTTTCTAAGTTTTTCAAAACAGTTGTTTTTGGCCACTACATAGAGCCAAGGTCTAAATGCCTCTACTTGATGTGTCTTAAGTTTTATGGATATCAACTCGTAGATGTCCATAACAGCGTCTTCAGCGCGGTGTTGGTCTTTAAGATACTTTAGGCAAACCCCATAGATGAGATCCATATATGGGGAGAATAGCTTTCCAATAAAGGCTTGATTACCCGTTGATTGGTATTGTTCGATAAGCTGTTGCTCTTGGTCTATGTTTGATGGTGATGTCAATTATTGTACTCCTTATCATTACAAAATAGATATATTCAATATGAATTACAATTGTTGGGAATGTACACCGACACTTAACATAGAAAAAGGGCCATCTCATTTGAGACAGCCCTTTTAAAAATTCAAATTCTTTATCTAATTCAAATTTTTATGAAGCGTTCCATATATCTGTTTCCATTTTGGGCCTCTATAAGTAACATATAAGTTTTTCCTGCATCTAAAGCAGAAATGTCTATCCTCATATTCTGACCCTTTTGGTCTAGATTTCTGATTAACTGTCCATCCATCGTCAAGATCTTTCCTCCTGTAATCACATCTGTAGTCTCATTGAGCTCTAGGTATAGAACATCAATGACTGGATTAGGAAATAGGCTAAGATCGCCTTTCGGTTGTGCCCCTGCGGTTCTGAGGGAAATTGCCTCACTTTCGTCATTCTCTTGTAGAGTAATACTCTGGCCGCAGGCTTCTATCAGAATGTCATCAACATACACTCTGTCTGCATTGCTTGAGGCATCACATCTTATTCTCAGTACAGTAAGTGTAGATAACATATTTTCTGGGACAGTTACTGTGACATCATACCTTGTTTCATTAATCATACTTGATCCTGAAATCCAAGATTCTACTGTTGTAAATGTATCGCCGCCATCATTTGATACTTCCAATAATAGATCTTCACCATTTTCCATAGAGTTAGGTACAAATGAAAATGAAACTTCTATTGACGAATAACTATTGAGGTTCAGAACATCTGTATATATTGAAGAACCTACTCCAGAGTTGTCTCTCAATCTTACTGAGTACAATCCTGAAGAATTGTATGTAGGGTAACTGGCCCTACTTGCATCACTTCCGCCATCTATCCACAGGTTGTAACCGTTCTCAAAATCATTGAAATCAAAGTCTTCACAGGTGCTACAATTCGAATCGTCAGGAACACAAGGATCACTATCATTTGTGTCTTCTGCGATGCAGAACCCGTCGCCATCTACATCTGTATATATACCGCCAGAGCAGCCACAATTCATATCATATAGCTCACCGATCGTACAGTCATCACCATCATCACATGGTGTGCCTATAAGGTTGTCATCTAAGTTGGGGCAAAGGTCATTTGTTTCGTTTTCACAAACCATATTTCCATTGACATCCTCAAAGAGTACAATATTTCTAAAGTAAGAATTTCCATTACCTGTTGCATCATCATCCGAAGTCAGGATAAGATAGTCAAAGGTTCCTGTAAATAGGTCTCCCAAAGGAATCGCATAAGATTCCCAAGCCCCATTTCCTGTGTAAGTAGGTATACTCGGATAGTTGCCAGCTATTCCTTGATTACCATATAAGACAATTCTGTGCTCTGGTACGGCATCTAGATCAGAATCAAATGATAGTTCGTGTATCTCTCCTTCTACTGTACTTCTAAAGTCAAAGGTAATTACGGTGTTGCTCGTAATGTTATAATTAACTAAAATGGCTTTCCAAGCATTATTAGTCAAATATGCTGTAGTACCTTGGTTTAGTACTTCTGCCGTTCCAAAGTCTTCAGAAGAATCATATCCTAGTATGGCGTTTGTCAAAGTTAACGCTGGGCAGCCTTCGCAAGCGTCTCCAATGCCATTGTTGTTAATATCTATATTGTCATCCCCATTAGGACAGGTGTCTTCTGCGTCGCATACACCATCGCCGTCAGTATCTAATATTGTTCCTGTACAATCACAGTTTGTGTCGTACATATCATTGACTGTACAGTTATTGCCATCATCGCAAGGTGCTCCAAGACTACAGGAACCAGCATTATTTACAGTTAGCGTATAGTCTTCTACCTCTCCGTATTGAAGTGTGCCGCAACTCACAGAAGATTGATTGTATTGCATTGAGACTCTCATCGTGTAATCACCGGTAGCAATAGTTGTTGGAATTGTCACTTGTCCATTAATACTGGATTGACTTGAACCGCTAAATAATAATTCTTCTGCGTTATTAAGCTCTCCATCTTTATTGAAGTCTGCCCATATGTTCCAGTACTCTAAGTAAGAACCATTGCTAAATCCTGGCACAAGTGTGACAGGTAGGTTGTCGCCTTGGCTTGACTGTATGAAAGTACTGGTGTAGTCCCCATATCCTAGATCGTTTCCACTGTCATTTGTCATCGTGCCTATAGTTATAGCAGCTATGTGCTCGTATTGTGTGTTGGCTCCATTAGATGCACATAGCGGAGTAGCGATACAACTGTTGCTGTTGTCATTAGGACAAGCATCATCTGTATCACAGATGCCATCTCCATCACTATCGATATAAGTTCCTGCACAGTTGCAATTAGCATCTATGGTATCATTGTCAGTACAATTGTCGCCATCATCGCAACTCATTCCGACAGTACAATTTTCACAACCATCAGGAATTCCGTTTCCATTTATATCTATCGTGTCGTCAAAGCCAGGACACTGATCTAAGGCATCACAAATACCATCACTATCTGAATCTTCGAGGGTTCCAGAGCAATTACAATTGTTATCGTAGACATCATTTGCTGTACAGATATCTCCGTCGTCACAAGGATTTCCTGTAACGCAGGCTGTAGCCAATATCGTCATTTTGTAGTCCTCGACTTCACCATAAGAGAAGGTGCCACAACTAGGCGGTGCAGCATTGTATTGCATTGAGACTCTCATATTGTAAGTTGCGGGTGCCACGGCTGGTATGGTAATAACACCTGTAGTCGGACCTACTGCTGACCCAGAGAAAAGCATCTCTGTTACTGGATCAAAAACACCATCATTGTCAAGATCCACCCATATGCCCCAATGTTCGTTGTAAGCATTCCCTGTATATCCTGGAACAAGTATAAGATCTAAAGTCTCTCCGTGCTGGGCTGATACATTCATTGATGAGTAGTCACCGTAGCCAGAGTCAGAGCCCGAAGTATTTGTCAAAGTCCCTATTGTTACTGCTTCAATAAACTCAAAAGAAGTATTTGTTGCTGTAGAAGCACAAGCTAGTGTAGTAGTGCAAAGATTATTTGCATCATTTGGACAGAGGTCATTGGCATCACAGACACCATCGTTATCGCTGTCTTGAATTATTCCACCTGAGCAACCGCAGTTGGCATCATAAGTTTCGCCAGTTGTGCAAGCGTCTCCATCGTCGCAAGCTGTACCGATGAGGTTGTCATCAAAGTTAGGACAGAGGTCATTGGCATCACAGACACCATCATTGTCACTGTCTTGGATTATTCCACCTGAGCATCCGCAGTTGCTATCATAAGTTTCTCCTGTTGTGCAGGCATCTCCATCATCACAAGCTGTACCTATGAGGTTGTCATCAAAGTTAGGGCAGAGGTCGTTGGCATCACAGACACCATCATTGTCACTGTCTTGGATTATTCCACCTGAGCAACCGCAGTTGTTATCATAAGTTTCGCCAGTTGTGCAAGCGTCTCCATCGTCACAAGCTGTACCGATGAGGTTGTCGTCAAAGTTAGGGCAGAGGTCGTTGGCATCACAGACGCCATCGTTGTCACTGTCTTGGATTATTCCACCTGAGCAACCGCAGTTGGCATCATAAGTTTCTCCTATTGTGCAGGCATCTCCATCGTCGCAAGCTGTACCGATGAGGTTGTCATCAAAGTTAGGACAGAGGTCGTTGGCATCACAGACACCATCGTTGTCCGCATCTCCGCCAGCATCCAATCCAAAAATCTGTAATTCTTTCAAGTTAATCGAGTTGCCATTGGAATTGTTGCCAGACTTTTGGATTCTCACGTATTGTCCAGAAGTGGCTACATCAATACCGAGTTGAGCAACACCTTGCGTATCTCCAAATTGATAGGTGTAATCAGCATTTGCAAGAGCAGTAGTTAAGTTGGTATTGCTAGGGAATGGTGTATCTGAAATTAACAAATAGGCGTTGCTTAGTCTTTCAGAACAGCAAGAAGTTCTGTTGACAACGACAACCGTTTCTATATTTTCAAGTTGACCTAAGTCTATTTCTACCCATTCATTTGGTAAGTTAACTGATGTATGAGCAAGATCATTACTGTTATTGGTGATTATGTCATCGTTTAAGTTTTCTGCGATCAGAGTGGCATTAAATTCTGAACTCATAGAAGCTGTACCGCTTAGCGCTAGGTTTGTTACTCCCTGACAGATGCAGCCAGAGTATATTGAATTATTAGTACAAGCATTTCCATCGTCACACGCTGTTCCGATAAGGTTGTCATCAAAACTTGGGCAGACATCATTGGCATCACAGACACCATCATTGTCGCTGTCTTGGAATGTACCACCAGAGCATCCACAGTTGGCGTCATAAGTTTCTCCTGTTGTGCAGGCATCTCCATCATCACAAGCCGTACCGATGAGGTTGTCGTCAAAATTTGGACAGAGGTCATTGGCGTCACAGACACCATCATTGTCGCTGTCTTGGAATGTACCTCCGGAGCAGCCACAGTTGTTGTCATAAGTTTCTCCTGTTGTGCAGGCATCTCCATCATCACAAGCCGTACCGATGAGGTTGTCATCGAAATTTGGACAGAGGTCGTTGGTGTCGCAGACACCATCATTATCGCTATCTACTAAAGTGCCTCCAGAGCAGCCACAGTTAGCATCATAAGTTTCTCCTGTTGTGCAGGCATCTCCATCATCACAAGCCGTACCGATAAGGTTGTCGTCAAAGTTAGGACAGAGGTCGTTGGCATCACAGACACCATCGTTGTCACTATCTTGAAAAGAGCCTCCTATGCAGTTACAATTAGCATCATAAGTTTCTCCTGTAGTGCAGGCATCTCCATCATCACAAGATGCACCAATAGAACAGCTTGGTTGTGTTGCTGTCAGCGAAATATTATCTACAGCTATATCACTTCTGAATCCTGTGCCTGTTGTTCCGTCAAATCTAAGTTTGACATATTCACCTAGATAGTTGGATAAATCTAGGGTAGCACTTTGCCAGTTTTGTCCTTGATCACCATTTATAGTCCAGATATTATTAGTCCAAGTTAATCCATCATCTAAACTAACATCGACGCTTAATGAACCCATCTGATTGCCATACATATGATAATCAAAACTAAAATCTGCCTGTGTGGCAGCTGTCAAGTCGAAGCATGGAGAAGTCATCAATGCTGTCATAGTCGGATAGTTAGGATCACTAGACTCGACGTACATATAAGTCGATCCATTGCTAGCAGAATTAGGTCCAGTACCATCAGATGGTGTGCCCCCTGAGTTGGCTGTCCATGGTATGTCAGCTCCAATTCCTTGAGACCAGCTATTGATACCACCTTCAAAACTTTCTGCATATGGAAAAGTTGAAATTGAGGAAGCACAAGCTGGACAAGTCGGACATTGATAATCTACAATCATAAAATCGTCAAAGTAAAATCCGTCCGTATTGAGGTCTCCGTCCGTGACCAATACGAATCTAAATCTAACGGTAGAGCCCACATAGGCGCTTAAGTTAAATTTTTCCTGTGTCCAGCTTTCAGCAGCTGTATACGTTTTTAAGTTTGTCCAATTGGTGCCACCATTTGTAGCAACCTGCAATAAAACATTGTCACCAGGCTCAAAAGACCACTTCGCAAAGAACTCCAGATATGGAATATCTGCATTGGCTAGATTGACAAAAGACTGCATTGAAAGTGCATTGGTCGTATTGTTGGTAAAATTAGATCCGTTAGAATCGCCGAAGGATTGATTGCCACTATAGCTATCATCTGTGTTTATACCCCAAGAGATACCATTTCCAGCTGTACTCCAGTTTCCCAATCCATTCTCGGCATTGTCTCCGAACAATACATTGGAAGTTCCTATGGATACTTCTACAGTCTCAGATTTAGAAAGTGTACCATCTTGCATGACTCTTATCTCTAGCTCAAAAGCTCCTCCTGAAAAAGCAGGATCTATTGCTATATTGAATTTGTTAGAAGCATTGTCTTTGGTTTGTCGTGCAGCAATGCTTCCATAAGATCTGGTGCCATCGACAGTAATCAAAGGAGAGTTAGGTATAATTTCAACGACCAAGTTGCTGGCATCAGCACCGGCACCTTTATTTTTTAATTCTACTTCGAGTTCTACACTAGATCCAACTGTAGCATCTCCAAATATTTTATGACTTTGTACATCTGCATATCCTCCTGCTATCCATGCTTGATAGAACATTGGGTATACATTCTCATCTACTAGATCAAATATTTCACTTTGAGCAGGCCAGAATCCACTACCATCTATTTCAGGTGTCCAAGCATAGATGCCTTCATTGTGTAGATAGTCTCTTGTCGTTCCGCAAGACGTATAGCCAAGCATCTGAGATGTTGTACCATATGGATAATCGTTTTCTGATAAGAAATCAGAAGCCCACTCAGCATAAGTTGGGAAATCAGGCGGACTAGAATTGTACCCATAAGGCATCAAAAAACTACCAGCAGTAGCGTGGGTAGAAAAGGCTATAGTGGGTTCTATTTCATTAACAAAATCTCTTACTGCGGCAGATTCTGGCTCCGAGAATGGCGCCGCGCCTCTATAAGTTGATGATGTGGTCACAGAGCTAGCACAAGAATTATTGAAGCCCCATTGATAACCATAATTTCTATTGAGATCTACGCCAAAGCCTCCTCTTCTATTTTTTCTCCATAGACCTCCACCGTTAGGATTGGTTTGTCTATTGTATTCATAGCCATCGGGATTAACTACTGGGACAAAGTATAATTCTCTATTGTTGATAATATAGGTGACTGCTGGATCTACATTATAGTTTTCTAGTAGCCAGAACATATAGTTGATGGTTACGGCCATAGAGAGTGGCTCTCTTGCATGGTGTAGTGCATCATAGTATGCTACTGATTCGGGCTCGTCTACATCTGGATTGTCAGATATTTTTAGCGCCCAGATGCTTCTACCCTCTATAGTAGTTCCGATACTGTACTTTGCTGTTGTAATATTCGGAAAGAGTGTATGCATCTCATCCAGCTTAGTTTCTATTTCAGAAAAGGAATAAAAGCCACCTACGCTACCATATCCAAAGTTGGCTGCTGGAGACTTTGTATTGTCAAGATTGGCTTGATCAGCTATGCTTCTTTCCTCATAGAATTTGTGGAAATCTTCTATCACTATTTCATACTTGATGCCTAGATAATCAAGTTTAATAATGTCCGAGTGGGTTAAGTACATTTCTACACCACTGACCATATCTCCATGAATGTGATCAAAGTCTACTTCTGCTTCCGCCATCTCACGGAGTTGCAGAGGACTAGTAACATAGACCTTTAGAACGGCATATTTTTCTGACTTGATTGGTGCTGGATTATTTTGTGCTGATAACCCGCTACAGCATAGTAATAGAAGGGCAAAGAAGAAAGACTTCATTTTAAAAATTGGTTTACATTAAAAATGGGTAGGGTGTGTGGAAGCTGTATATGCACAAATTAGACCTTATTGCAGTGTAGCGCGCGGTGTCTTCAAGCTACAAATAGATGTGCAAAATAGCAGACACAAAATTTTTTGAAAGTGAGTAGATGTGTAGTAGAGGCGTAGGATTCTTGTGGAGTCTTCATTTTTTCGATGCTGCACTTTTCTTAGAATTAGATCTTGTCCATCACTCAAAGCAGTCTAAATGTATAAGTCACTCATAGTGAGGGCTTAAGGTCGAAAAAGACAATTTTATTGCTTCTGTGTTCTAAGTGCCCATCGCGACATGTAATCAAGGATAATTTCTCATCCATAGGTTGTTGTTGCTTCTTTTTTTAATGACTTAAAACACAAATTATGAAACACTTCATTTTACTTCTAACACTGACTTTGGGCCTGCTCAGTTTTGAGAATTCTAATGCTTCAACGGGTATACGGGGTCTAGTGGCTGATGCGCAAGGAGAGCCGCTGCTCGTTGCCACAGTAACAGCTTTCCAAAAGGAAAAAGTAGTAGCCAGCACAGAATCTGATTTTGATGGCTTATTCTATTTTAAGGATTTAGCGCCAGGGACTTACGATATAGAAGCGGCCTATGTGGGCTATCAGGCGCAACGGATCACTGGGGTGGTTGTTATGGCGGATTCTATCACTAAGATGGAAATAGTTTTGCACGAAGGTGGTCTACTAGAAGAAGCTGTTATTCTCGATTACGAAGTACCTCTTATTTCCATTAGTGAAAAAGTGCGGGTTTTAACTTCAAAGGATATTGAATCTTTACCGACAAAGAATATAGCACAGATAGCAACGACGTCTGCTGGCATCAGTCAGAGTGGAAATATTTCTATGAGAAGTTCTAGATCTCAAGCTACACATTACTATATAGATGGAATAAGGGTAAATGCTGTGAATGCTGCTCATCAAATTGCTCAGGCAAAAATCAATGTGGTAGATGCCATTGAGTCTAAAGTGCATTTGCCCGATGCAGGGCAGCTGACGGCAGGCGAGTGGAATGATCTCAAAAACTGGAATACTTGGAATGAGTTGATTGATACAGGTGTCTATCAAGAAATGGAAATTTATTGGAATAGGCCTCAGCTCGAGCGGATGAGTGTCTTTGTAACCACCGCTAATAATATTCCTTTGGCCAATCAGAAAGTTGAGGTGATCACAGGAGTAGGTGACATATTGTGGACAGCGATGTCTGATAATAGTGGCTCTGCAGAATTGTGGCTGCCCCAAGATATTTTAGATTACAATCTATATGTCGAAGACAGCAAGGTTGCTTTGCAAAATCAATTAGAAAATGATCAGGATTCTCACCACCTAATTATTGATGAACCTTGTAACTCTGACCAGAGCTTAGATGTGATGTTTGTAGTGGATGTCACTTCTTCTATGCGAGATGAAATAGATTATTTAAGGGCAGAGCTGGTTAATGTTATCGACCGTGTAGGCGAAGAACTAAACGATCAGGATGCGAGTCTGCGATTGGGTACAGTTTTTTATAAAGATCATCGGGAGATTCAACCTACAGCAGTCAGTCCTTTGCAAGAAGATTTATCGGTTTCATTTGATTTTATTCAGAATCAAAGCATTGGAAGTTCCACTAGAAATATAGATATTCCTGAAGCAGTAGAATTGGGTCTTGAAGAGGCACTAGCTCAAGATTGGAATATGTCGGCGAGCAATAGATTGATCTTTTTGGTGCTGGATGCACCTCCACGTCATAACGATACCATCCTCACTAAGATAAATCAGCAAATCAAAAAGGCCGCGGCTATGGGCATCAAGATTATCCCTGTTACGGCAAGTGGTATAGATAGGCATACAGAATACCTGATGAAACAAATGGCCATCTCAACCAATGGCACATACGTCTTTCTTACAGATGATAGTGGCATCGGTCAGAAACATCTAGAGCACGTTGTTCCAGATTATGAGGTGGAGTTGTTGAATGATATGCTGGTGAGGATAATTACTGGATATGCTAAAAATTATGATTGTGAATCTGAATTTCAAGATCGCTCCTTGGTATCAGATTCTTCTTTATCGGTATTCCCAAATCCTTTCTCAGGGCCTATTACTGTAACCACTGACCGACAAGTGGATAAGATCGTCGTTACGTCAGCATCAGGAAATAGGGTACTGACTCGAGGTAATTTGGAAAAAGAATTTCAAATGGATTTATCACAATTGGTCTCTGGCGTATATCAGCTCAGTGTGTATGTTGGAGGACAACAAGTGCAAACACAGAATGTGATTAAGATATAGCAATGGTTTCCACTATTCTCGCTAAATCAGTAGGACAATGGCTTCTAGAGATTATAAAATGCAGTTAATATAGAGGAGAATAGTAGAGTATATTCAAGATATGAGTATTTTTCAAATTGAAAAAAATCCCATATTGGTGATTTTCTACAGTTGAATTCGTATGACAAAAAGTATAATGTATTTTCTCTTAGTAATAAGTACGCAGATTTTGGCTCAGTCACAAGATGCTGTTGAATATGCGAGTTTCACCTTTGTCGATAAAGAGTATCACTTTGGCGTAATTCAGGAGGGTGAGCAAGTTCAGAATATATTTGAATTTACAAATACAAGTGCGATGCCATTGGTGATTGTCAATGCTAGGGGCAATTGTGGGTGTACTGTCCCTGAATATCCTATGGAACCGATTATGCCTGGTGATACTTCGCAGATTATAGTAAGATTTGATTCTAGTAAGAAAACTGGAAGACAAAAGAAAAGTCTATTGATCACAGCCAATACAGATCCGGAAATTACGATTGTCAATCTTATAGGATTGGTGATGAAAGACGGCAGTTCAAAAAAGGTAAAAAGAACTTTAGAAGAGATAGAGGCTGAGGCATTTACCCTGTCGATTAATGCTGAGACTTCAGTATTATCTATTGACTTGACAGCTTATGACTCTGATGCGGCAAGTATTGAAATCTACAATAGTTTCGATCAGCTGAAAATAAAGGAAGAAAATGTGTCTCTAGTAAATGTGAAGAAAGTTGATGTGTCGGAGTTGTCTGCAGGTACTTATACTGTTTCTATTCGTATGGAAGACAAACATAGAATCACTAAGCAATTTGTAAAATTATGAGAACACTTATCATATTAGCTATTGCGTTATTTTTAATTTCTTGTAACACAGGCTTACAGACCTACGAGCCCAGATCAGCTGACTCGCAACAAGCTCGTATGGGGAGTGGTATGGCTGATAG
>CALBWK010000098.1 GCA_937969415.1 uncultured Saprospiraceae bacterium
TAAACGTCACTGAATAATAAGTGAACCGTTTTATCAAAAACGGGTGGGATGGCCTCCCGTCTTCATCTGAAGATGAGGTTCCTTCATTTCTAAAGTCGATTTACGACTTTAGATCTGCTTACAGCAGACCATTCTTTCCAGCCCATTTAGGAATTTTAGTTTTTAGAACCGTTAAGAAATGAAATAAGCCTTGAATTTTTTGGTTCCCATTCGACTGCGCTCAGGGCAGGCTGTTTTTGTTTCAAGACATGAATGAGAGGTGCATCCACAGGTTGCATCATAGGTCTTAAATAGACCTATGAATCGAGAGAACCGAAACATAAGTTTCGGCTGGGGAACGCCGGCCGGCGAGGCAAAAATGATTAACTACTCGAGAGTCCAGAGGTTGCAGGGCTAGCTAATTTCAAAATGTGCATTTTAATTGATCTGTTTGATAAGGATATTGCTGATTGTTATATCTCATCGCATAACCTCCACACCTTCCTTCTCTCTCACCACTTCTAGAAGAACATCAGGGTAATCAGAGATGATGCCATCGACACCTAGGTCCAATAAGTTGATCATATCCTCTCTTTCATTGACAGTCCAAGGGATAAGTTTCATCCCTAAGTCAGCGCATAGCTCCACCATCTTATTATCTACAAGCTCATAGTAGGGGCTGTACACTTCTGGCGTAAAGGATAATCTCTTGAGATTGACTTCAGAGGAGTCTTCATTGTATATCAAAAATACTAGGGGAATGGCCTTGTCTTTTTGTCTTACCGCCTCCAAGGAAGCAGGGTCAAAGGATTGTATGAAAGTCTTACCCGCTATTTTGCCTTTATAGATTGCATCTAGTACAAGCTCCGCAAATTCTTCTGCGGAAGGATGATAGAGGTTGTCTTGACTCGGCACCCGCTTGATCTCTACATTGTAATAGGGTAGAGGGCGGTTGTTTTCCGCGCAGTACTGATGCACAGCTTCAGCCAATTCTAAGAGAGTAGGCTTTTGTGCTGGAATATTTTGTTGCTGGGGGAATCTCTTGTGAGGCATCATACCTACATCATAGCGGCGGAGTTCCTCTCTAGTGAGTTGGTAGATGTTGTGTTCTTTCTCGCTTTCTTTGTCTAGCCGCACGCCATCGATTGAGCTGATTTCGTGATTGAAAAAAGGCTCGTGAGAGACGATCACTTGCTTGTCTTTGGTGATGACGAGATCAAGCTCAAGAGTGGTAACTCCTAGCTCCAAGGCTTTCATAAAAGCGGGAAGGGTGTTCTCTGGTAGGAGCCCTCGACAACCTCTGTGGCCTTGGACATCGATACGCTTTGCTAGGGGTGCATTATTTTTTGTTTCCATATTGGTAGCTCGTGTGAGTTTGCAAGATGACGATAAGATGGTAAAAATTAATATGCCAAGGATAGATAGAAAAGATTGCATCTGGACAATTGTTTTAGTCCATTAACCAATCATAAAGCTTGTCTAGCTCGTCAAAACTTTTGACGCCTACTTTCTCTTCCTCTCCGCCTTGGATGATCAGTCCGTGGTCTGGCAATTGGTCCAGAAGGTCAAAATCTAACTCTGTAATATCTAGATAAAGATTATGCCCGAGTAGTTGATCTGGTGTCAGTGCTGAGATAGTTGAGATATTATCACCATTTGCTTTGATGATATAGTTGCCACCTGGTAAGCCATTAGAAAAGTTCTTGAGTGTGGTTCTAAAAAAGGCTTCCTTATTAATAGGCAGACTAGAAAAGGCTTCATCTAAGATGTGTCCATCTATGCCTTCTAGATAATCTACCGAGGCAGACTCGATAAGTGTCTTAGGACCTTCTACCCAGTTTTTGATTTCCATTATCAGCTCTAAGGGGAGGACATAAGGAGAGTCAGATTTCAGGTTGTAACTCAGGTACTCTACACCCCAAGCTGCGAAGTATCTGGCATCAGTCAGATTGGTCACATTTTGAACAATGATCTTGCGGTCGATCATTCTACTATGACGGCGTCTGTAAGTAAGTACATCAGGTGATTGATATCTTCATCATTAAGACTCAATTTTCCTTTGAGGACAACTTGCTCAGCAGTATACTCTACACCTTTAGTAGCGAGTACTTCCATAACGGTTTCTGGTCCAGCACCTCCACAGAAAAAGCACATATTATATGGGAAAGCAGAAAAGATAAATTCCTTATGTGACTTGTAGCCTTCTACTGGAATGATGTATCCCTTGACAGTCACCTCTTTGCCTTCTAGTTCTTTTATCTGATCACTAAATACTGGGATGTCAATTTTAAATCCCATTAGCTCATCATACTTCTTTTTATAAGTAATCTTTGCCAACGTTTTCCATAGGCTTTTAGACTTCTTTGGTGCTGATTGAGTGGATACTGCTGCTTTGGTCTGCGGACCACCAGCGGGCACTTTAGAATCTTGAGCGCTTAGTGTCACTAGGCTCAGCATCATAATAACTAGGCTAGAGAGGAGTAGTTTCATTTGATTACGTCTATATAGTTAGCTTGGGTCAAGGTATATATTAATCCAGTAGGATCTCCTTGCTGTACATTGAGTATACCTCTTATTAAAATCTTGTCGGTCGTGTGCTCGAGCTCTACATCATTGGCCATAAAGACCTGCATTGCGGATTCTGGCCCTGCGGCACCACAGAAAAAGCACATATTTTGAGGATAGCGAGAAAACATAAAGTGTGATTGCTTGCGCTTGACATCCAGGGCAATCATATACCCACTGATCTCTATTTCTTTCTGATTAAGCGTCTTAGCGACAGGTCCAGGTGTCACTGAAACCACCTCCATTCCTAAGAATTCGTCATAGGTCGTTGTCTTATCTACTATAGATAAGGTTGCCCAAGGGCTCGGCTGACTCAGCGCAATAACACTCAGGCTGCAGAAAAGAACGATATAGAAGATTCTTACCATCATAATAATGACTACAAAAATGCGAATAATATGACCCGCATAGAGGTTAAATCCCCGTTAAATAGGTCTATGGTAATTTGGTCTTGGTCACG
>CALBWK010000099.1 GCA_937969415.1 uncultured Saprospiraceae bacterium
GTCGTGGGTCATTCCAAGTAATTACTCCGCCATTACAGGAGAGGCTATTGATTTCGCTATCGGAAAATCTATTCGGCACATAATTGGCATTTTGGCCCCAAGCCTCTAAGTGGATGGTATATTCCGATTGGTTTGCTTGAATATTGATTAAGTCCTCAACGACAAATGGGCTGACACTGAGAGGTTGATTAGGGTCTATCGTTGCTTCAATAAATACCCATATGCTATCAAGGCCCTCGATACGGGTGTTTTCTATTATATCTCCAGCAACACCGTCGACATTCATCCTGAATAAGGTTTCGCTATCATTAAGACTTATTCTGTCTATGATGACAGCTTCCTCTAGCTGATTGAATATCTTAAAAGAGCGAGTTACTGAGCCAACTTCAGTGAATACCGTATCAAACCTTAAGGTATCTAGAGAGAATTCCAAGGGTATTGTTTCACCTTCAAATATTCGGTCTTGCTGACAAGAAGCAAGGAAGAATATGGATAGAATACCTCCTATAATGAAGCTTTTCCAGACTTGAATTAAGGTCATATTGTAACTGGCTAAGATATAGTGCAAAAGTAGTGCTTAATAACTCTAAAATGTCCTCATATATACCCTTAAAACTTATGAATAATCTAGCTTTGCAGCTGTTTGAGCCATATGCAAGTCGATATCATCATTCCTGCTTATAATGAAGAAGAGTCAATTGGAAAGGTTGTTCAAGCCATTCCTATGGGTCTTGTGCGGGAGGTTGTGGTTTGCAACAATGCAAGTACTGATGCGACTAAGAACGTAGCTGAATCTAATGGTGCCACTGTTGTAGATGTGCCTCAAAAAGGATATGGCCAAGCTTGTCTAGCAGGAATTGACTATTTGACACAGAAATCTTCACAACCAGATGTTGTGGTTTTTTTGGATGGTGATTATTCTGACCATCCTGAGGAATTACCTTTATTGCTAGATCCTATTCGATTAGAAGATATGGATATGGTTATTGGGTCGCGAGCGCTTGGTAACTTAGAGAAGGGAGCGATGATGCCTCAGCAAATATTTGGAAACTGGCTGGCAACGACTCTGATCAAGATTATATATAAATATGAGTTTTCTGATTTAGGACCATTTAGGTCTATCAAATTCGATGTGCTCAAAGATCTAGATATGCAAGATCAAGATTTCGGCTGGACAGTTGAGATGCAGGTCAAGGCGGCAAAGTTTAAGTTGAAATGCAAAGAGGTAGCCGTATCCTATAGAAAGAGAATTGGGGTATCAAAGGTTTCTGGGACGATAAAGGGAACCATCCTTGCAGGACACAAGATTTTATGGACTATTTTTAAATTGATATGATAACGGCAATTAGCTATATAATTTTTGGTGTGTATGTATGTTGCTTGTTGCTCATAGGTGTATACTGTACGATTCAGTTTCATTTACTCTTCCATTACCTCAGGAAGAATTCTAGTAAAGTAGATGACCCAATTTTGACAGAGGATCAATATCCTTTTGTGACAATTCAGCTCCCTATATTCAATGAGTACTTTGTAGTCAATAGGCTCATAGACAATATCATCCTGATGGATTATCCTAAGGATAGGTATGAAATCCAGGTACTAGATGATTCTACCGACGAAACCGTCGAGATATCTAGAAAAAAAGTGGAAGAGTATAAGGCTAAAGGCTATAATATAGAATTACTTACTAGAACAGACAGAAAGGGCTACAAGGCAGGTGCGCTTAAGGAAGCTATGCCCAAAGCCAAGGGAGAGTTTGTGGCTATTTTTGATGCAGACTTTTTGCCCAATCCAGATTTTTTAAAGAAGACGATACCTTTCTTTTCAGATAAAGATGTTGCTGTAGTCCAGACACGTTGGGGTCATATCAATCAGTCATATTCACTCCTGACAGAAGTGCAGGCTTTTCAGCTTAATGTTCACTTCTCAGTAGAGCAAAAGGGAAGAGAATTAGGTAACTATCTCTTACAATTCAATGGTACTGCCGGAGTATGGCGTTCAGAAGCTATAGCCGATGCGGGCGGATGGGAAGCAGATACCCTTACTGAGGATTTGGACTTGAGTTATAGAGTACAGCTTAAAGGGTGGAAAATAATCTTTAAGGAGGATGAAGTTTCTCCCGCCGAGTTGCCAGCAGAGATGATGGGTCTGAAATCTCAACAGCACAGATGGATGAAAGGTGGGGCAGAGACTGCCAAAAAGCTATTGCCTAAGGTTTGGAAAAGTGACTTGAGTTTAGGGAAAAAGATTCACGGTTCTATTCATCTTTTAGGTAGTAGTGTTTTCTTATCCATTTTCTTGGTTGGCGTCTTTAGTGTGCCGCTACTTTTTGTAGCCTTTCCTTCTTTCTTGCACCCTAATCTGCTTCAGTATTTTATGGCTTCGACCATTTTAATCGCAATCATTTACTTTACGGCTAACGTACAGCATAACAATAAGAGTAAGCTGAAGTCGATTATAAAATTTGTTTTCCTTTTTCCAATATTTCTTTCCTTATCGATGGGCCTTTCTTTGCATAATTCTATAGCTGTTATCCAAGGATATTTAGGTAGAAAGTCTGCCTTTGTGAGGACTCCTAAGTTTGACATCAAAGGAATCTCTAATAAAATTAGAAATAGCAAGTACCACAAGTACTCTATATCTAAGATAACGATAATGGAAGGGATTCTGGCACTATATTTTTTAGGTGGTGCGATTGCAGGCTTTACTATGGGTAACTCTTCTATGTTGCCATTCCATTTGATGCTTTTCTTTGGCTACGGAGCCATCTTTTCTTATTCTGTATTGCATCAAGGTGCTCACCAGTAGAGTAGCCGGTCTGAGTGCAAGTATTGCGCTTTTAGTTTCTGTTGTCTACTTAAATTTCTTCTGTGGACAGGACCAGTTCTATCACATTATTGGTGCTTATGGACTCGCTTTTGTAGGTTACTTTGTCTTCCTAAAGCAACTTGATGTTGAGGATATCAATTTCTTTAAGATCGGAGTGACAATAGGGGTCGTTTTGCGAGTGGCTTTGCTTTTTGCTTTTCCATTGTTGTCAGATGATATATATCGATTTTTGTGGGATGGGCATTTAATGCATAATGCGGTACATCCTTTATCTTATTTGCCTTCACATCTGATAGAAAACTCAGCTCTATCAGATGATTATCTAAAAGGAATCTACAGTGAATTAAATTCACCTGATTACTTTACAGTATATCCACCGATCAGTCAATTGGTCTTCTACATAGCGACCTTATCTGAGTCTTGGTCCATAAACTTTTCTGCTGGTGTGATTAAGTTGGTTCTGCTCTTGAGTGACGTAGGTATTTTGTTGATGCTCAGAAAGTTGCTCACGGGGTTTAATATTTCCTCTAGGTGGAGTTTGGTTTACTTCTTAAATCCTCTAGTGATCACTGAAGTAGGTGGACAGATTCATTTCGAGAGCCTGATGGTATTCTTTCTATGTAGTACATTTTATGCGTTATATAGGAATAGAGTGAGTATCGCAGGTGTCTCTTTGGCTCTCTCTGTTGGGACAAAACTGCTGCCTTTAATGTTTGCTCCCTTGTTCATAAAGTACTTCTATGATAGGAGAGAGGCGTCTGGTTTTGTTAGGTCGTTGTTGCATTTCTTTGTGCCCTTCGGTACAGTTTTATTGATGACTTTTGGTCCTTTCTTTTGGTCTCTCGATTGGGCCAATTTTATGGCTAGTCTCAATCTTTATTTCCAAACTTTTGAATTCAATGCGAGCCTCTACTATCTCCTAAGGTGGTTAGGGTACATATTTACGGGGTATAATCAGATTGCTGTAGTCGGACCTATGCTTAGTATCCTTACTGTAGGTTTTATAATATATCTAGCGGTAAAGAAATCTGCTGGCAACTTATTAGAGTTGTGGAAGCTTTGCTTGATGTCCTTTGCTTGTTATTTGTTTTGTGCGACGACCGTGCATCCGTGGTATTTGATTATGCTGCTCTTTTTTGCGACTGCATTTAGATATCAATGGATCCTGGTCTGGAGTGCTCTTATTATGTTGAGTTATTCTACATATATCCATCCGGAGTTTCAGCAGAACTTGTTTTTGATTTCAGTAGAGTATGCTATAGTGTTTGGTTTACTGTTTTTGGAGTTAAGAAATAGAGCCCAATAACTTCCTTCAGTAGTTTGAATTTTTTTGTACTAAGTATTATTAAATCAGGTTGACACCAAGTTTTAATGTGTACTGAAGAAATCTTTTTGGAGAGGGGAGGTAAATAAAGGAGACTAAGCTGTTCTTTGAAGTGTATAGGCCAGGATTGTGGAAGTGAGGTCGAAGAGATAATTGAATTCTATAGCTTAGCTGCTGTTATGTAATTACTTCATTTTACACATAAAAAAAGCCCGTATAGAAACTCTATACGGACTTTTTTTAATCTATAAATAGTAGGATTAATACTCCCACAAATCATGTTCGAAATTGAAAAGCTCAGCTTTGATTCTATCTGACTCCATCAATTGATCTATTCCTGCTCTATCATATCCAAAGTAAATATCCTTTACTCTTAAGTCAAGAGGATTAGATTCTTTTAGAATATAACTAGAGAACTGTCTTTGTTCAAAGAGATCATACCAAGACATAGGCGCAATATCATTATTACCATTCTGAACTCTAACCTTAGCTAAAGAATATCTAGCCTCTGGATAGTAAACCCAAAACAATACTTCTTGATACTTAAATTCTCCTGTATCTTCGTCGATACTCTGAAGGATAGGTCCGATACCCAACATTCTAACTTTCAAAGTAGAAAGCTCTTTGTCGAAGTACCATACTTCTTTCATACGGAATTGCTTGATGTCTTCCCAGTTGATTTCATTTCTAACAACTTGTAGTTTTTCTTCATAAGTGTCAGGATCCCACACTAGGGTAGTATCAACTCTGTTAAGCTTAGCATCTACTTCATCAGTTGTTAATGGCTCTTTGAAAAATTCATCTCTAAAAATGGCGATATCACCATTCTCTGCCAAAGATCTTAATACACTGAAGAAAGGGGCTTTAGGACTTCTGAAAGCGATATTCATCTTCTCTCTTGTGTCCAGCAATCTTGTCATTCTGCGCTCCCACACAACATCAGCCTCTCTTACGTGATCGTATTCGATAACTGGGGATTCTTCTACTAGAGTTCTCTTAACGATACCATCTATGTAGATGTCTTCTAGTGGAGTGCCTGATTCAGTTGTCTCTATTTGCCCAAACGAGATAACAGATATCAGTAGACCGGCGATAAGTAATAAATTATTCTTAAGCATATGAACTGATTTTTATTTTACGTTGAATACCATAGTACCAAGGTCTCTAGCCGCTTTATCGCCAGGACACTTACACTTGATATTCTCAAAGAAATACTTGTCAGAAGGTTTCGCTTTTTTGATTAGAGCAGCTGCAGCACCTTTGAATTTTCCACCTGGATTGTCTGCTGGTTCTGCATCTTGTCTTTTTGCAACTCTTACAAGTCTAAATCCTGCGATCTCACACCTTGCATCAAAGTCAAAACCCTCAAGGTCAGGATTGATACCCAACTGTGCTTTAAATTGACCATTAGGCATAGATCCACCTCTCTTACCAGACAATTTTGGTACAGGGTTAGGGATTCTCTTTACTCTAAATTGTTTCTTGTCTTGAAGGCCTGGCGCTGTAACGTTAATGTTAGCAAACTCACCATTTTTGGTAGGAGAAGTAACATTTACAGTATAACCACCTTTACCATCTGGCTTAACCTTTCCGCCTCCAGCACCACTCATTGATACCTTTACATCAGAAGAAGCCACACCAGCTGCTGATACCTCGATAGGGTTGTCAACACCGATATAGAATACATTCATCTTAGAAGCTGATACTGCTACTGATCTTTCACCTACTTCGTAAGAGAAAGTTTTAGTAAAGCTCTTAGTCTCTCCAGTTACTGGATCCGTAAGAGATGCAGTCGCTTTGTAAGACTTTTCTCCGTTAGAATTAGCAACAGTAGAGTAGCTCGCCTGGCCATCACTGTTAAGTGGTAAGTTCTTACCGTTAACAGAGATTCTGATTCCTGTATTAGAATCACCACCTGCAGATGCACTCAAGAATAAGTCTGCTTCATACTTCTCACCTTTAATGATGTATGATTTCTTAGGAGCAGAAACAACTTGG
>CALBWK010000100.1 GCA_937969415.1 uncultured Saprospiraceae bacterium
ACACATCTCTGTAGCGCAAATAATGAAGTATTCGCCATCAGTGCCACACTCATCAGTAGCACCATCACCATTAAAAGATTCTGCTATATATATTATTGGACTAGGTGCAGTGGCGCAATCTATTGAAACCCCAGCACTATCTCCTACTGTAATATCTAGTGCATCCGTACCATCACCTATAAAGGAAGGGTCAGTTATAGTCACACAACCTCCAACAGGTGTTAAACTTGAAAAGGTAGTACCATCTACAGTCACATCAACTAAGGCCGGAGATGATATAGGATTACTATGATCAAAACATACTTCTAGTGTATAGGTGCCATCTGTATTACAAGTTGATGTTGTAGCTACGTTAGATATCGAGCAAACTGGATTACCTCCACCAGAACAAGTACTAGGCATCGTTGTGACCGTACTTACCACGCTTTGCAATCTGGCACTTGTCTCACAAACACATCGTGTAGAAACAGAGATAACACTTGCCTGGTCATACATTGGGAGTGTAGCTGTTCCAATTGTTGCAAACCCATCTAGAGAATACATCAAAATAGATCCTGCAGGACAAACATTTATTGGCGCTGAAATCATTCCACCAGACGGAGTAACTCCCCCAACTGCGCATGTACTTTCGAGTACCATAACTTCTAGGGATCCACTTACAATAGCGCTAAAATCAGGGCAAGCATTTAACATTAAAGGTCCATTACAATTGAAAGCAGCTTGAGTTGCTGAATTTTGGCAACCATCAGTGTCTGACGGAAATTCTATACAGTTAGGGTCTGTACAATCTGAATCTCCAGCTGCTACCTCGCAAAGTAAATTACCACCTTCAACTAATCTTAATATTTCGCCACCATTATTTATATAAGCTATAGCGTTAAGATCGATGACACCAGGTGGTACAGGATTAGACACTTCATCCCAATTAGAGACAGCGAAGACACATTCCCCAGCTGCTAACATACCTGAAAGGGAAAAGGTAGTTCCTATAAAGTCAACAATCTCTACGTTGGATAAATCCCGAGTAACATTAGAGACGTTGCAGATTTCAACGAATTCATCAGTAAAAGTTACCGTTCCATTTCCATCAGTATCAAAATTATTGACACCATCTGGATCCAATAAAACAGATCGAATTTCGAGTTCATCACATTGTGCTAATGACTCATTAGTCAACATCAAAAATGCAGCAAGTATAAATAAAGAAAATAAAATATTTTTCATTGTTTTCTTTTTGAAAATCAATAAGATTTTTCCAGTTCCTAATTCTTAATTCTGACCGTTCCAAGGGAAGGTGCCATTACAGCCTACTGTACATACTTGTAAAGCAGCAAAATCAAAATCGTCTTCATCCATCGCGTTATCAGTTCCTCCTGCCGTTTCGTCGTCGACATTATTATCGTCTTCATCAGCAAGTCCACCATCGGTAGCCTCGAGATCATCATCTTGATCATTGATATTTTCTAAACCTTCTGGGTCTTGAGTTGCAGCAATTATTTCAGCGGCATTAAATAAAGTTCCATTTATAGCTTCCACTCCTACTCTTAAAAAGATGGACATTGTTAAAGACTCTCCTGCCGGCAAAGCAGTGGTCGTCACTGCCATACCTGTAACCGTATTACCACCAGGCGTATCTGGATTAGCAGCAAAAGCTGTAGACATATTATCAGCTGCGAAAAAATCCAAACCTAGTGGCAAATAATCTGCTACCTGTATGTTGTAAACCGGTTGATTACTTTGATTAAATACTTCTATCTGAAATTCTACTAAATCGTCTAACCCAAAAGGTCCACTTGATTCTAATACTTTCATCAAAGCGACATCATAGATAGGGCAAGGATCCATCCTACTTACAGTCATAGTTGCCTCTTGAATACAATCTCCAAGGATAGTTGCTCTCACAAAAAGATCTTCACCGTCAGGTAAAGACGTTGTCGTAAAAATTTCTGATAATCCTGACTGTAATATTTCTTCTACCCCATCGCTATCAACATCTGTGTAAAAAGTATAACTAACTAATCCGGTAGGCGAAGCAGAAAAACTAAGTTCTTCTCCAGTACAGCCATCTGTATCTTGAGTAAGTGTTATTTCTGGAGTCTCTACGACTGTAATCGTAAAATCATCAATATCATTACAGAAATTATCGCAAACAACGACAACTGTACCATTATAAACACCCGGCGCAAGTCCATCAGGCAACATATACATTGCACCAATAGCAGAGCCACTTGAGTTCATATCGACGAGACCAGCAGTATTGGCTGCATCATCATACTCCACTAGAAAGTGTTCCACAGTACAATCGGCCATAAACTCGATAGGAATTTCAGTTGTTCCGGCACATACGACAGGGTCATTCACTGTAATTGTAGGTGCATCAGGTTCTCCGATTTCGATTTCTACAAATTCACTAGCACACATAAGTCCGGTCGGTCTATTTTCTAAACTCACCATATACGTACCAACTGTTAGGTCCGACAGAAGGAATTCTCCGTTAGCATCAGGTGTAAAGACTGCACCAGAAGCAAGAGATCCTTGTGGCCCTGTATACACTAAAAACTTACCTCCTGCTGATAGATTGGTAAATCGGATAGAACCATCAGTACCATCGCATATCGTAGCAGGTGATACAGTCACATCGAATGATGGTTCTTGAAAAAGTTGAACATTTACTGCAACAACAGAAAAGCAAGAAGCACCGAAAGACACTCTAGCAAAAATTCCTGCATTAGTGAGCCCCATTCCATTAGGAATCTGGTTTGTACCAGCCATAGCATCTGCTTCATCCATATAATAGGTCACAGTTGCTGTAGAGGAACCATCCATACCATCTCCGTCTACATCACCATTGGCAATATCTTCGGCGTCTGTCAAGTCGTAATTTGACATAAAAGAACCGAGAGGATCTTCACAGCCGCGGATAAAAGCGCCTTCATTAACACCAGACACATCACAACAAAGTGAGTTATCTATGGTAATTTGAATAGTCGTCATCGACTCGCAGCCAGTCATAGGGTCTGTATAGACAACGTAGTAAGTTGTATTCATTGTCGGAACAACCATACTTGAAGTAAGCAATGGTGGTGTATTGGTCAGAACAGACGCAGGAAGCATCCCAGGGTCTACAGAATAAAAAACAAAATCTGAGGCCACAAAATCGATGTTATAATCAATCATTGTCAAATCAACAATACTTCCATCTGTACCGCAAATAGGAGCAGGTTGAGTGTCAATAGTCAGAGGCTCTCCTGAAGGAAACTCCAAAGTTTGGGGATTTCCTAATATAGTCATATCACATCCAGCATCATCAGTAGCTGCTGTAATATCATATGACCCAGGACATAAACCAGTTAGCGTAAATGGTAAAACCACACCAGCCAAACTGAATGAAGTTCCGTTAATCGTATAATCAATATCAAACTCACTTGAAGATGTTGTAGTTCCTGTCAAGTCAAAAGTCAACATTCCATCACATGGCATACAAGCAGTAGGCTGCACATTACTATTAATAGTCAGTTCGACTGAAGGTCTTATATTAACGCAAACTTCAGCGTCACTTACACTTCCAGAACAATTAGCACCATTCTCATCAGTTATCGAATTCAGAATTACTTTTACATCTCCTATTGTAGGTCCTGATATCATCAAGTTATCCCCAGAAGATATCCCAAAAGATGTATTTGAAATACCATCTACTGTATAGTCAACAGTGAACGGCCCTTCACCTCCATTAATAGTAATTGGTAAGTTCGCAGAAGTCATATCTACAGCACATACATCTACACCTGTAGAGGCAATACTTGCTGTAGGACAATTAACTGTCACTTCTAGCACTTCTGATATAGGGCTTGCAACATCAGGATCGGTATCTGGACAACTTGAAGCAAAAGGATCTATAACCGCTCTAAATTCTAAATCCATCGACGGACAAGCAGCAGAAGGAATCGTGAACAAAGCACAAAATTCTTTTTCTGCAGGATCAGAATTATAGCCTGGATCAGCTGGAGTTACTATTGGCGGCGTGTCTGAGCCAGCGCTAGTATCATCTCCTGGGTTAGATGTCCAAACTACATCAGAAATAAGAGTTCCCATAGCATCATACAAATTGGCAAAGTCATTTGTATTGGCCAATCGACTAACAGAACCCACACAAACAAGATAGGTCCCGCCAGCTGGAATAATTGTACCTGCAGGTACCGTAAAAAAGGATGTTGCAGAATTATCCTCTAGAGTGTATCCAGATATATCTGCAGAATTACTAGGATCTGCATTGGTTAGGATAATCCATTCTGTACGAGATCCACAAAGAGCAATAGATTCAGAGCCAGTAGTTGCCGGATCTGGATAGACTGCCGAGATATAGACAAAAACTTCTGGATCGTTAGAAGGAATTGGAATACTTTCAAACCCTTCGAAACCTGTACCTTCATCTACTTCCCAAGTAAGACTACCTCCAGAAGGCAATTGATTACCATCAAAGCATAGTTCTATTTCTGTATCTGGACAAGCCATTACCGGACCTGTACCACCATCGACTGTTACAACAACACTCTCGGGACATATAGGCGCTATTTCACAATTATCGTCTATCGCTATACTAAGCACACTAAATCCGCAGGATGCCATTTCTATCACATCGATTCTATACCCTGCATTGGCAGCTACGTCATCTGGTATATTAAATATACCTGACGAATTACTTACAGTAGCAATTGATCCAGAATTATCTATTAGTTGAAATTGAAGATTGCCACCACCTACGATATAATCCATAGCATTGATCACACCTGGTGTTGGAGGGCCTGGATCACAACTTAGACTGCAAGGCACTTGAGGATCATCTGCAATACCATCACCATCACAATCATACAGCGCAGGCTCCAACAGTGTCACGAAAAAGTTTTGTGTCTCATAGCACTCATTAGGATTAGATTGGCTATGAGGGTCACCAGAAGTTCCGCAGCAATTAGAATAATCATCTATAACCGCACCAAAAGAATAAGCACCAGGTTCTGTAATATTTATTTTTTTGCAAAGCGTCGTCGTCTCACCTGAGACTTCATAGGTATCCCAAGTTTCGTTAAGGTCAGTTATTGGATTGAATACGTAGGAACCTGTCTGTCCATTATCTGTACCCGACCTAGTGTCCATATTGTCTGAGACGTGCTGGTAGTTATAGACCTCAGCACAAATCTCTATCTCTCCAGGCATACAGAGCACAGAATTGTTTATGTAAAAAGTAAAAGTAGGATCGTCGTTTCTTTGTCCAGGTGTTGGGTGGTCAGTATAAGCCCATTCTGAAGCGTTTGCTCCACAAGCTGATGGCGTAAAACTATCAGAGGTAAAAGACTCTTGAGTTTCATTACCTACGGATATAGGACAACCGTTATCGTCTAACTCTTGATCTATAAACTTCCCATCTGCATGAGAAGGAGCACCATTTTGACCGCCTTGACTAGTCCCAGGATTTAATCTTATATAAGAAGAATTACAGCCTTTATTATTGGGGTTTAGAATCGTATAAACTGCATTAGTAATTCGAGGCAAAGTATAACAAACTTGATCAGCATTACAATCACCAGCTGGCATCAAAGGGACTGCAATAGCATTACTGCCGTCGCATCGACCCATTGGTATAGCGGCAGGGTTGTCATTGACTATCCCATTACCATCATTATCTCCTAAGGTATATGGACCAGATTGAATTAGACAATTATCTGCATTACCGATTGCTCCTGGAGAGGTAGACCAGGCTAGTGCATCGTGTACTGTTCCGTCCGGTTGAAATAGAACAACCACATCTCCATCAGTAGCAGAGGTATTATCTAAAGTAAATCCACTAGCAGCAGGGTCATAAAAATTTGCATTGGCCGGATCGCACACATCAAAATCAATCTCCGTAGTAAATCCAGCATTATAATCTCCATTTCCAGCCGCTATCTGCCCATTAGGGGCTGAGCCTATTCCTGTTCCACTACTTCTATTTATATCTGCACTACAAGTTATGAGGTACACTCCATCTGTAGGTATTACTGCACTTGAAGGAAGTACGACTGCCCATTCTCCATTGGAGACAACCATACAGCCAATCGCTGCACCTGCAGGGCCACAAAGTTCTACTATAGCATCATTAGAGCCATCTGATTGACCTGAATCACCAGATACTTCACAGATAACAATGTTGTTATAACTACCATTACAATCTACACCTGGGCTTGCGCATTGGGAAAAACTATAATTATTAAAAGCTGAAAATACCATAAGGGCAACTACCCAACGTCGTATCCCTAACTGGAAGTCCTTGTGTATCTCTGTGAAAGCCTTTAATCTACAATTGCTTCTGCGATCTCTAGTTAGAGATAAAGCAGAGCGGCTAGGCTGCTTAGGCGTGGTCATTCCTTAATATGTTGATTTACAATGACCATCGTAGTTCAAATTCTATGCTAGAATTACGATTTTCTTTAATATGTTCTCTAAAGGAAAGGTATATACATATGTAAGTGTCTGCAATTCAAACAGTTACGTATATGCGATAAGCTGATTATATTTATCCTATGGTAGACCTACATATACTTAATGGAGACGCTATTGCTCCCCTATTTGAGCAAGCTGATATCCCCGGTGAGGTATTTGTATGGGCTGAGGTCTTGTGTGAAGGGCGCTCTGGAATAGACTTGATTAGTGAAGAACATTGGCAATATAGACAGGCTTACCTGCAGGAGACATACTCATTTTTTGAGCAGGAGAAATTTGATAGTCTTAAGAATGGATTTCAAGCGTTAGACCTCTACAATTACAAGAACATCTTTCTATGGTTTGAGTATGATCTCTTTTGTCAAATAAATATGATAGCGCTATTGGCGTGGCTATCTACCCAAAACTACAAAGGTCAAATACGACTCATTTGTGTGGGAGAGCATCCTGACTATGATAAATTGGTTAGTCTTGGTGAATTGACTCCGACGCAGTTTACTGCGCTTCTGGAGAATCCCCATCAACTAAAGGAAGCTGATCTTCAAACCGCTGCAACTCTCTGGACGCATTGGTGTTCAGGCCAGCACGATGATCTTCTAGAGACAAGTCTTGTACTCAACCAAGAGCGATTTCCTTACGTAAAACCAGCTCTGCAAGCCCACCTAAAGAGGTTTCCTTATGACACTACCTTGCTGACCGAAATTGAAAACTACCTTATACAATTGATCAAAGAGAAGCCTCAATCCGCGAAGGCACTAGTCGGGCAGCTGCTGAGTCGAGATAATTATTATGGCTTTGGTGATGTCCAATACTTTAATATCATCGAAAATCTTAAGTTGATAATGAGAGAAGACCAAGGACTACTCTATTGGGATACTTCGGCAGATGAAGACACTAGCAATACAAATTCTAAAAAGAACATCAATAGGGAATTCTACTTTGGAGGAGCAAGTCAGAAAGATTACTTCTATAGCGAAGAAGCAGGAAAACTTATCAAATAATAGAGGCAAAAACCCCACGAGCAACTGATATAGAAAGGCCCTTTCAGATGACCAAAGATTACCTCATGAGTGAAACCAACCCATTCCGCTTATCTTGGAATAATATCTTTCCATCAATATTATTTTCATTGTCTATTGAAAGATACATCCTCTCCATATCTCGAAGTATTTTATGCTGACTACCAGAATCAACCTTCTCTAAGTAGTTTCTGACATTAAAATCAAATATCAGTTTAGAATTAGACGTAGAAGTTTTGACTTGTGTACTGTCCATATCAGCTGTATACAAATACAATCCACTCGAACTGTGCTGACTATAGGTGGTTACAAGAGGCATAATGGCTAGAATATTTCGACCCTCTTTCTCGACAATAGCATTTTGACGCCTCAGGTAACTCATTATTGAGGTATCCGCTCCTACAGAGAGCAAATAACTAGGTTCTTCAGTATGCTTGATATCGTTAACCTCTACTTTGTTAAAGTTATCATCATACTCATACGTAGTGATCGTATCAACTGAAGCCGTGAAGTCTGAAAAGACTGCATTAACGTCACCACTCATAAAACCTGACAATGTATCTAGATTGAGCTTGGTAAAATTTGAAAACTTGTCCTTCTGATCAGTGGACAACAAATCAAGAAACTTAGGAAAATCAAGCTTAGCTGAAAGTGTTCCAAGACCTTGAGATTTAACTTCAGCAGCAGAAGGCTGCAAAGCAGGCATATTGTAATTACCATTTACATTGATGACACCCTGTCCAAAATTAACATCAAGAAAGTGTCCATTATCATCAACAAAGTGGATGTCACTTACTGATCCAAGCGTTGCATCAAAAAGCTGGTCACCTTCAGCCATAAAACCACTTTGCTCTTGAGTTGAGATTCCTTTACTAGATGTTGAAGTACCTTCATAGGCAAGCTGCACTTTCTCTCCATCAATCAAGATCGTTAGATTTTTCCTTGTGTACTCTTCATTATCAGCTGGACCGCTAGATTCAAAATCATTTTGCTCCAAGAACTTCTTGAGCTTAGGGGTGTCCTTAATTTCTAATTCAGAGGAATACCAAACACCATTGGACAATTTATAAAAAAGCAATGACTTAGGTGTAGAGACACAATCCATCAAACTGGCCTTGGCATCAGGCTTTGTAGAAGGTTGATTTTCTTCTAGATCAGTTTGGTTATTCTGTTCTTCAGTATCACTCACAGACGAGAAATAGGAGGCAGGTCGACTGAGCATGTCTTGTAGAAAATATTTCTCCATAGACCTAACCTTAATCTGTACTACTGCAACAGCATCGAGTGGGATGGTCTTACACATACAAGCACTCGTTTCATACCTAAGTATGTATGCAACTACAATTGCTAATAATATGAAGAGTAGCAACACATAACCCAACTTTCGCTTCATAATACCTATCTAAAACTGTGATCTATAAGCCTAGATACCTTTAAGACTAGAAGTCATAGAGTTTAACATAAGCTTTAATGCATTCCCTTTATCTCCAGAAGTCTTAACAACCATATCAAAAGCCATAGTATTGTTCTCAACTCTTCCAGAAGATATATGCATCTCCTTATAATCATCTCGTAGTCTGCTAACTGTTGCAGAGTCTAAAGGCAACATACCAGAAAGACTTTCAATTACTGAAGAACTATTTACAAACATATTGAATGAATTTTTTCTGAGGAACTTTCTATGTTTACCTAACTTTCTATCGCTCTTGCCAGAAGCGTAATTGTTGACCTTACTCTTAGAATTTGTCAAGTAGACTATGCCATTGTTATGCGAAAAGTACATGTCAAAAGGTGCCCCCATATCCTTGGCGGGTATTCTGTGGTGATTTCCTTCAACATTTGCAACGCCATATTTCTTAGCAAGTCTCATTAACTTTGAGACAATCTTTTTATTTTCTGATCCGAGCATTACAGAAAATACAGGCATAGGTTCCATTCTAGTTTTTTCTACCTGAGTAGGATTAAAATCCTTGTCATACTCGGTATCCATATAAGTCACTTCTTGCTCTTCAACATTATGTAGCACCATCAAACCATCACCTGTTATCAATTTCCCTATCGCTTCTTCATCAAGAATAACTTCCATCAAATCCATACCTACACCTAGTTCTTCGCTAAAATCTGGCAAGAGCGAACCATACAATTTTTGAAAATTTGATGGATACTCTTTAAGCATCTTTTCTGTGTCAGACGAGAAACTCATATATGACAATACGTCTTCTTGATTAAAGTGCTTGAGAAAAGATCTGTCCATCTTTGAATATACCTTGGCGAAAGACTCAGCAAGCTCAGGTTTAAGCCCCATAGTAGATTCCAATCTCATTTCGTCTTTATTAAAGATAAGATTAGAAGACATGTTGGTCATTCCTGTGGGCATCCCCTCACTAGCAAAGCCAGCCGCCGCACCAGGAATCTGAGAGAGCAACTCTGTTGGCATCGCGTCCTTCATTAAGTCATCCAAATTACCTAACCAAAAGTATGCAGATGAATTACTCTTTTTACCTTTCGTATAGCTTGTTACATTACGGATGGACTGCGCTGAAGAAGTGTTGATGATATTAGTGAACTGTTCTGTCATCATCAGTGTCATTTCTTCTGGAGAATGCAAAGGTGGTGCATTCATATTTTTGATCATAAGTTCGATAGCCAAATCTTGCTCTTCTTGAGCCTCTGCATCATAGAGGACTGAACCCTCTTCTCCTAGTGCAGTACCTTCTTGATTTGCCTGACGTTCTGCCTCTTTCTCCGCCTTCAACTCTTCCATTGTATATACTCTCTTTGGAAAATTAGTATAACTAAAAATAGCAGTGTTACTATTCCAAGCTGCAGTGGTTCCATCCTCCATTATAACTTTGAAGCCATTCATCATTTGTGGTTCAGCAGGCAACATAGAGGTCAAAAACTCTTCTGCCTTTTTCATATCGGTCAGACCGAAAACAAAATTTTGGTAAGTCCCAGACTCACGCATATCTAAGAAATAGTACGCCTTAGACTTTATATTGATACCTAATTCTTCTAAATCCATAGGACCATCTGGCCCTGGTGGCATCATCATTTCTATATCGGCAAAATCAATTAAACTAAAAATCTGACCTCCATCTATTTCCACTACTGCCTTAGTATCCTTAGAAATATATTGTTCCAAATTTTGAGATTGTAAACTAGATACAATCAAAAGGCAAAAGAATGCTAATTTTGTTTTCATAGTAAAATTATCTTAGTAAAGTTGGTTGTAGCACTAAAATGCACTACTGAAGTTTTATAGAATTTTTAATACTTGTCTTATTTGCGATGATATCAGGAACATCTACTTTAAGCATAACAGCTTTTTTGTTTCCAGCAACTCTAGAAGACTCATTAGCTACAGAAGCTATCTCGGATTCAAATCTATAAATGGTCGTTACTGAGGCTTCTTCCAAAACCTTCTTATCACTACGCTTGACTTTTTTAATTTCCTCAGCCAGATTATAATGGTAGTTTCTTGTAAACAATTTACTATCGGTGTTATACATAAACTGCTTATTGTCTTCTAACACTTTCTTGTGGCTATCAGTACTAAAATGTGTTATCACAGAATTAAGTACATCTACGTTCTCGAAATCACAGGTTACCGAAAATATGAAATCATCAAAATTCATAGTGTGAGTGACATTGCCTACTCCATCTATACTCTTTATCTCAGAAATCATCTCAGACATATTCCTCTTTATATCCGTCTCTGATGGCACTTTGTAGTCATTAATACTATCCATAAGCATAATAGACTTGAGCTTGGTTTTGCTTCGACTTATGTTGACTGTCATAGTTATTTGTCCCGATCCGTCGTCATTCAACATCACCTCTTCAATAACTTCAAAACAGCCTGAGTGTACAAACAAGATAAACAAAAAGAAAGATGCTCTAATATACTTCATAAAGTGTCCTTATAAATGGTCTATAAAAGTACAATTTTTAGCAAGAATTGGTTTCAATAAGTCTGATTGTATTACTTTGGTTCCATAGTATCTTCACTAGGTTTTCAATCATTTGCAACTAATTATCACAACATATATACTTAGTGTCATTAAAATCTTACAACTCAGAAAAAATTGTCATTTGCTTCTAGAAGAAGGAATAGCCTTATTCTTCCAAATTCAAGACATACCACTCTATCGCTTCTGTGTCGAGATTCGCTCTCCTACCTGATGCCTCTGGAGCATAATGGTCAGCGAGATAATTCAAAATAATAGGTTCACTACTACCTAAATCTGGAAGGCCCTGTGTCTCTTGCATCCATACAATAAGATTCTTCCAGCCATCGCGAGTAGCTCGATTCTGAGTAATTAATTTGGCAGAGTGGCAAGAAGTACAAGCGCTGATGACGACTTTAAGATTATCATCTGCCTTGAGGCCGGTTTTGAGATGAATGCCATTTTCGATAAGATCCCAGTCTTCATTTCTCGCACGTCTGAGTAGCTTTTCTCTTTCTCTGGTCATCTTAGATAATTGTTCCTGAGAATACTGAGGTCTATCTAAGAATCGACTAACTTCATCTCCTATCGTTATATAGGCTATTGCCAGTACGATGCCCATCACCATCATATTGATGAGTAGCAACAAGATCTTCCATGTGTCTTCGGTATTGTAGTTGTGTAGTTGCATCTTACTCTACCTTGACTGCTATCCTATGACAGGCATTATTGAGATAGCCTTTGGGGTTCCAACCAGGTAAGAGCATAGGCTGGGTGTCGCCATTGGAATCTGTTGCTCTAGCCCATACTTCATAATACCCCGGCTCTGGAAATTGTATTTCAGTACTAAATTGTTGCCACGCATAGCGATTGAGACTACTAGAAACATTTGCCATCCGCCAATGCATTCCAAAGTCAATAGAATACTCGACTTTAACTATCTCCAGACCAGAGGTCCAAGCTTGACCGGATAGAGGTAGCCGTTGTCCCTGCTGTATTGTAGCGCCGGTCTTGGGATATGTAATTAGGGATTTGACGGGCATACTCTCGATGATACACATATCTTCATCTTGCACCTTTGCTCCCGGTGCGACAGGCGCACAAGGGACTCTATACGCTGTCCCTTGCATTTTTTGTCCGTCGTGGACTCGATCACGTAATACAATTTTTTGCAACCACTTTCCAGAACAAGATGCAGGGTAGCCTCCAAAAACCAATCGCAAAGGATATCCATTTAGTAAAGGCAAATCTTTGTCATTCATTGCCCACGCTATCATACTTTCGTCTTCCATAGCTTTCTCGATAGGGACACCTCTTGAGATAGGATCCTTATCTGCTGCACCAGAGAGATGTGTATCTGCTCCATAATACCCTAGGTAAACAGCATTTGATTTGACACCAACATCAGCTAAGAGATCCTTGAGTCTGATCCCTGTCCACTTCACACAACCCACAGCGCCAGTACCCCATTGGTTGCCCTTTGCGGGTGGATTAAATTCTTTTCTTCCATTTCCGCCACACTCCAAGGTCAGGTTATAACTCACCTGCTCAAATTTAGATTTGAGATCACTTAGTGAATAGCTCTTTTTTTTGGAAACGGATTCTCCTGAGACAGAAAGCACCCATTTAGAGGGATCGATATTCTTGGGAGGCAATCCATTGTTCCTTACAAAAAACAAATCGTTTGGAGTCTGTACATCTTTAAGTAAATGTGCAGGGGTTTCCATATTTATAGGTCTATCATTGAGCACAGTAAGAAGATTACTCTTACCAGGAAATCCAAATTCTTCACCCTCTTTTAAGCCTATTAAATCCATTCCTAAAGGAATGTTTTTACCATAGACAATATTGGACCCCATAGATACAGCTAATGAAGCGAGAAGTGATTCTTTGATAAACTGCCTACGTCTCTGACTCATTCTATTGAATTCGTTGATGCTCTGAAGCACTAAATTTTTTCTTCGAAAAACCTAACAATGATTGCTGATGAAATTTATCTGGAAAAGATTCTACTCCAGGGAAACCTAATTTGATGTCCTTTCCATTATGTGGGATATAGGCTGTACCAAAAAGGTAATCCCATACAGCCAAGGTCAGTCCAAAATTAATTCCATATCTTCTTTCTTCAGGCAACTCAAAAGAATGGTGCCAGATATGCATCTCGGGACTATTAAATAAATACTTCATCACGGGACCCAGTACTAAAAAACCAACAACCGCAGCAATTGCAATAGTCAGCAGTGTTGTTGATAAGGAAGTAGCAGTAACCAAACTAAAATCTAAAAGATTCTGACTAACTACAAAGCCCAACAAAACGGCAATAATAACGCCTGTGTATCTGTGGTTAATCGAAATATTGGAATGATTATAATGTCCCCAAGCTAGAGTAAAAATGTGAATTATAAAAAAATCGTGCAAGCCTATACCTAGAAGGGCTAACGGAATGTATTCTAAAGTCCTATACACTATGTTTTCCATCCAATGATATCTTAAATGGGCTGCAAATCCCATCTCTTCCACAGAATGATGTACTTGATGAAATTGCCAAAGCCATTCCGATTTATGCAGAAGTCTATGTATCCACCATTGTACAAAATCTCTAACCAAAAAACCCACTAAAAGAATAGACCACATAGGCCAGTTAGTCATAGGATTAGATTGACGTAAATCAAATCCACTAGTGAGCGATTTTATACCATCATTAAATAAATTTACTATGACATCTGAGGCTGCATTATATATTATTAATGAAAAAATAAAGAAGTTGAAAAACATATAAAAGCCATCCAACCAAAAGTCTTTTCTAAAAATGGCTTGTTTCTTTCTCCAAGGTATAATGACTTCCATCATAAAAAAGAAGAGAGATACTGCTATCAACCAATAAAAATAACTCTTGAAGGAAGGATGGGTAATTTCATACCACAAGTAACCTCCATACCCTTTGTAGCCTTCAATAAATATGTCTAGATACTTATTCATTATAAATTTGATTTGCAATTAGAGAATCCTTGGCCGCAGCAAATACACTACCATCGCAATGAATTACCGGCAAAGTTGAATCCAAAGAATGTTTATAGCTCCACTCTACCCAAGATCCATCATAATTTTGTACGTTTTGATAGTCTAATATATGTTTTAACACGTAAAAAGTATGAGATGTTCTTGACCCTGTCTGGCAATATAATATGATACGCTTATCCGGAGTAATCCTCAAACTGTCAAGATCATATCTCAAGTCTTTTTCAGTTTTTATCCTATGGTCACCTTCGAGATCAGCCAACTTGGACCAATTAAGATGTATAGCAGTCGGTATCCGACCTCTACCATAGGCTCCTTTCTTATAAGGCAAGACCACTCCTTGTTGTATATAAGGCAGGCCTTCATACTCAAATGGCTCTCTTGTGTCTATTAATAAGGTCTGGGTATCCTGAATGGCTTCTACCACATCCTGAAACTCAGCAAGTATGGAAGCATCATAGGTATCACTAAGATGGTACTCTGATGGAGTAACAACTCTAGCAGCACCAGTCGTTGTCGGCAACCCCAACGAGGCCCAGTATCTGAGTCCACCATTGATTATTTTATAGTTTTCAAATCCATATAGGCTGAGTACCCAAGCGAGGCGCAAGGCATCTACATTGGCCTTAGCGTCGTAAAGCAGTAAAATTTTGTCCTTGCTATATCCTAGTGATTGCAGCAAAAACTGCAATTTCTCTCTGGATGGTAGCAACCCCGAGATTGGCTCAGATATGTCAGAAGTATAATCCGGTCTCCATATATTGAGGGCATTGGGAATGTGTGACTTATAGAAGGTCTTTTCCTTGGAAACCTGTACTACTATGTACTTCGTTGGTGATTGTTGTAGCCAGTCATTAACAATCACTGGCGAGACTAAGTTAGCGGCCTTAATATTACTCTTATCTGAAGAATAAATTTCTTGACTGAAGGGAGTTGATTTCTCTTGTCCACATGCAGTTAACACAATCAGTAAGAACACAATATTTCTCCTTAATTCCATAGCCATTAGGTCCTGATGTCTTCTTCCCTAGTTGAAAAAAAGAAGAGCACTAAAGGTACATGACTCATAACGAAAATTAGAGTGAGTAGTCACAACGCAATTAGACTGCAATTTCAAACTCTATTTGATATTTTCGAATCATACTTGCTGACTACGCTTTATTTTTAGCTGCTCATCAATAATTTTTTACTAGCTAATAGAACCGAGGTCAGTTCCATTTGCATTTATACTGAGTAGATGAACTTGCACCAATGGTAGAAATTGACAAAAAAAAGGCAATCTCAGATGAGACCGCCCTTTACTATTGCTTTTAATTTAGATTAGTCAACCTTCATTATTCTCTTTAGGACTCCACCATCTGTATTAGCCAATTTGAGGTAATAGACTCCTTGTGGATAATCCATTAATGAGAAGGTCCCTATATAGCGGCCATCATAATTCCCCAATTGCCTGCTGTAGACAAACTTTCCTTGATTATTCAATATCTCTACAGTGAGTAAAGGTTTATCATAATTGAGATTGACGATCTCTATATCGAATACCCCTTTAGTCGGATTTGGAAACATATTGATAGCAAACTCATCACTCAAATCAACCAATGAAGTAGACGAAGGTACAGTCACCAGTAACGATTCTTGACATACGCCATCACCTGCTATGACAACAACTTCATATTCTCCAGCAGCTAGATTGGTAAATAATGCATTATCTTGAAAAGTAAGTCCATTATCAATACTGTACTGATATGGTCCTGCCGCCCCTTGGGCCTCAACTAATATCGAACCTGTATTCTCAGAATTTATATCATCTCCCACATCAACTGTCGAACTTATTTCGCATTGCTCACAGAAGGTTCTTTCGAGTACAAATCCATAGTTTCCGTCATTGAGTAATAACACATCGCCATCAGAAGTTAAAATCTCAATGTTACCCTCTCCAAACAAACAGCAAAGCCCATCGCCAGCGGCATCTGTCACCACTAGGTTGTAACAAGAATCTGTCTGTATACAGATATCCTTCGTATAAAACCCTTCATCAGGTGTATCCTCAAGATCTCCCGACTGCAAAACAGTACCATCCAAAGTCTCTATAGTCCAACCCACTTCTGCAGGAAATTCATCAGCTGTTATATTAAGTGTAATGAACCGTCCTGCACCATTCTGGAAATATGGCAACTCTCCACTTGAATTACCTTCTGTTTCATCCCTCTCTCCGTTTGCCATACTCAAAACGAACTCTATTGAATTATCCCCAACATCAGGAATCATTGCTTCATAAGTGAATGTCTCAGACTCTTGAAAAGCTAGATTCCCTTGATAGTCAATCTGATCTACCTCTGTACCATTAAGGAGGACAGCTATTGTAGCAGTCTGTAAAGATTGGAATCCATCATTAGTGATTGTAAGCTCAAAAGGAGACAATGCACTACATCCGTTGTCATCCCCTCTAGCAGAAAGGCCTCCATCATTAGACAGCAACTGTCTCACTACAGCGGTAGTGGTATTATTTCTATCATTTACATCTGAAGGATTCGTTATAGTTGCTGATAATTCATAAGAACCAAGTTCTGACAGATTAACGGCTTGGCTAAATGTATGTGTATAGGTTTGCCTCGATTCCAATGTCATCGCAACATTATCTGTAACCACCGCTACACCATCGAGCATTAAGGTTACATCAAAGTTTGTTAACGGACTAAGGCCTACATTAGTAAACTCTGCAACAACTATTTCAGCCGTTGTCAAAGCATCTGAATCAACTGGCTGAGTAATGGCTGTTGCTGCCAAATCAAAAGTATCTACTGCTAATTCAAAAGAAACTATGCGGGTACGCGTACCTCCAGGGCCTGCATACTCTCCTGTAAACCAGAATCTATTCCTATCTGGCATCACAGACATCTGTGTATAATCACCAAATCGTCCTCCTGAGTTTATAGCACTTGAACCTTCTACTATATTGACTTCAGGAAGTGTCATCACACCAAGAGGATCTGTAGCAAATCTAGCTGTATAAGCCATACCAACAAATTGATCCTCACTCGTTACATTATAAGCCATCGCAATAGTACCTAATTCATCTATTGCTATTCCTCCCATAAATCTATCTAAACCATCATCCGGAGCAAATGTCCCTTCTTGATACAAGCTCCAATCTTCTGTAGCAGTTCTTCGCAATTCTACCCATCGCATCCCTGCAAGATTCTCACCATCGGTAACATCTGTAACAAAATTAAAAACCAATGACTCATGCGTTCCAAAATTTCTTTGGTGCGGCACATTAAGAATCAATTCCGGCAAAGCATCAAGACCTGCACCACCTCTCTGAGGCACACAATGGAATCCAAAACTTATGGCAGAACATGGATAAGAATCAAATGGTGTTGTGATTATAGAGGTCCTGTCTACAGTAGTGTTATTGGGTACGTCAAAATCTAGATTGAATCTGTAAATCTCCACTTGATCTTGTGCTGGGCCTCCAGGCCATGAACTATCATTGATAGCCATTGTAATCGGTCTAGTATCAAAAGGCAACAATTGTCCATTCCAGTCAACTGGTGTTGTTACATAGAATCCGGCTTCTGTATTGCCGTTACCATCAATTTCTACACGTAATATAGAAACATCATCCGCTCCATCCATCAGGGCTTGCTTGTCCAAAAAATACTGATGGAGATCAGCTCCGCCTCTTTCGTTAGTCGTAACGACTATAGCTTCTGGAGAAATTGAATACTTAGGGTAATCAGGGAAGTTAGGCGTCGCAAATGAATACGCAAAATAACTACCTAAAGGGTCGTTTGTTTCACTTATCGCAACCAACAAATTAGCCGGACCAGTAAACTCCGTTAAAATCCATCTGTCTGAGATTTCATCATAAAGGATAATTGGATCACCCAACGACATAGCTCCAAACTCGGCCCAAAGGTCATTCATTTCAAATTCCAAAATCAGGTTGCCTTCAATGTCGAAGACACCTACGTCGGTAACATTAATTGATTGTATATAGTGTTGACTACTGACATCACCTGTAGGATCTGTCGGAGAACCAAAAGAATCAGTCAGACCATCTATATTGATAATAGGCTCACTAGACATCATTCTCGTAGGAGGACTGACTTCTTTCTGTCTGATAGGATCTGGTCCTTGATGCTCAAGGTCTTTGTGTACGGCATTTCCTTGACTCCTTCTGCCAAGAAAATTATTGGGTACGGTCTTTAACTTTTTAGCTGCATTTTTCTTAGAAATAGAAGTATTTCCAACACGAGAAACTAAGTCACGAACCGCCTCGGTCTTACCTAGTAATTGTGCTTTTGTTTTACTTACAGAAATATTCTCAACTTGCTCTGTATGTGCTTGTGACCACGAACTGTGGCTCCAACCGCCTACTATGATCAATGTCAATAGAATCTTAACTAACTTCATAAATTTTTTAATAATGTTGATTGATAACTTACTGGTTTATACTTATCACCGAATCGGTGCAGTTTTTGATCGTTTGAGGCTTTTACTCTTTTCTACATCAGTACCCATATCTTCATCTGACTCCACTTTGAGGATCACTTTGTCAGAACGCAACTGAGCCATAATCTGGGCCTTATTACCCGGTTCATTAAAAACAACTCGGTACCAGTTTTCTGATCTACTGATTGCCTTGACTCCACTTGGTTTAGCACTTTTGTAGGTTTTCTCCATATGCCTCCCATTCTCTCCGTCTATTAATAGAACACGAACTACTAAAGGAGACATTTCGGACTTATCAATACTCATAGCAGTATCCTTAGTCTTACACTGTGCTAAAATGCTTATCACTATAAAACTAAATACTAAGATTTTGATAAAGTTGCTTCTCATACCGAACATTTGCACTAAAATACACTGAAATAGCCTGAAGAAAGGGTGATTTTAGATATATCTGAATACAAGGTGTCGAGAAGACATATATCCTATTTGATGAAGATAGTGGCCAGATTAATCTACTCAAACTGGGGGGATATACCCAGCTACAAAGATCAGATTTTAATAAACTTAAGCTTGTATCGATCTCCTACTTCTATAATATACACACCTGATAGCAAGGTAGATATATCTAGGCTCAAGTGGCCTACTCGGTAGGTGGCTCCTACACGAACAGGCTGGCCAGTGCTGTTATAGACCGTCACCTTATCAAGGTCTACGCTAGTGGACTCAAGGGTCAATTTCGATGTAGCGGGATTAGGACTCAGCTTGATGGTCGGCTGAGACAATTCAGAAAGAGAAGACTGCATATCCTTACAATCGAGCTCTCTAACTTTCCAGTCATATAGATAATAATAGAATCCCGTAGGATCAGAAGGAACAGTACTACTATTAATCGTCAATAAATCCTCTACTAGATAAGGGTAATCAGTACCACCATCATTGCGATACATCCAAGCATCGCTCCATAGGCCTAAACGATAATTGTCGCCAGCAGGTATATGCATATCTAGCTGTATGCGATATTCGCCTACTGGAATCCGTATATCTCTCCTAGCGATCAGCATCTCGTTACTATCAGTTACTACAAAAGTCCTCCAGTCATCTCTATCAGAGTACACTGTAGCAGATGCCAAGATAAAATCTTGGTGTGCATCAAAAAGTATTCCCTGGACACCTCTGTCAAACATCCTTCCCGATCCCATAGTATCCAATTTTCCTGCAGAACGGTTACTAGCTGGATAGCCTTCACCTAGGGTTACTGTCATCTCACGAGTTATACTCTTTTCGCCATAGGCATTACTTACGGTTAATCGAACTTCATAATCACCTGGCTCACTGTACAAGTGCTGCGGCTCGCGAAGTGTAGACACTATACCATCTCCAAATTCCCACAAGTAACTATCCCCTCTAGGCCAAGTTGCATCTTGAAAGGTTACTTCCAACTGACCACATCCATGCGCTAAGACCGTACTAAAATCAGGTGCAGGAGCTACCTCCACGGAGGCACATAAATCCATCTCTGCTGCCAAGTCTTCAGCAGGAATCTGCTGCACAAGCTTGGCTGTCCTATCTGGGCAAACGAGGTAGGTAAACGGCAACCCAAATACCTCATACATAGCAGGCACACCTCCCATACTCATAATAGGATAACTCGTACCGTCTATCCAATTACCTAAGGTGGCAGAACCAGTACCTTGAAGGTCTTCCAATCCTGTCTTGACATCGCCTTCTACAAAAAGAACTCTCGCTTCATCAGAGCCTTCTGGGCCATAGGTAGCATTAAAATCCTCCAACTCTCCAGACTGATGATACAACCAACAAGGCTGACACCAAGTCGCTCCTATATCAAGAACTACGGCCTTCCCTTCTGCAAGTATATCATAGAGATTGATGGTATTCCCCTCTAGGTCCAATCCTGTAAAATCTGGGGCTAGCGCACCATCTTCCAATTGTGCACTCAATGAAAGAGAGCACACAACCAACAAACTAAAAGTAAACGTTCGCAACATAGATTCTCTTTGATCTAAATATGCACAATATTCTTGTGATCAACTATCTAAGTTGTCATAGAAAAAGGAGAGGTGTCCCACTTATAACTACAATAGGTTAATAAAGTATTTCTGTTCTTTGAATTCCTTATCTTTCAGAAAAAATCACTTGAGCCTATGTCTAAATCTATTAAGTGGAGTTTCTTTTTTATTCTGACAATAGCATTCTTTGCCTGCTCTGAAGAGGAAGCTGGAGGCAATGGGGAGATGAGCGGTAATGGCTCATCGTCTGGAGATGGAACTATGATGATGGATACCATAACAAATAGCGGTTCGTCGCAGTATCTAGACTTGGATTCAGATTATCTTTTTGACCAAGATCAACTCTATACTTATGAGCTTCTTATTCCAGAAGACAATTTAGAATTTATAGATGCAGATCCTGCTGCGGAAGAGTATGTCGAAGGAAGTCTCGTTTTTCAAGGTGATACTCTCTCTCCTGTAGGTATAAGATACAAGGGCTCGATAGGTGCCTTTGTCGGTTGTGTAAGTGGCATAAATTGGGCTGATCCTTCTGGACGTAAAACCTGCACCAAATTGTCTATGAAGATTAAGATTAACTGGGAAGGAAGAGAAGAGAAATTTTATGGGCTTAACAAACTGCAGTTCCACTCTATGAATCAAGACGATTCTCAGATGCGAGAGCGCTTGGGGTACCATCTATTTAGGTCGATGGGAGTTCCTGCACCGCGCGCTGTGCACGCTAGACTTGTGATAAATGGAGAATATAATGGACTCTTTGCCCTTGTAGAGCAGATAGATGGTCGATTTGCCAAACAGAACTGGGATGATGATGACGGCAATGTCTATAAGGAGGCGTGGCCGCTAACGATGGATGGTCTACCCCATTCGGAATCTTATTATCGAGAATCCCTAAAGACCAATGAAGAAGAAGGCGATGTGAGTTTGATGCTAGCCTTTGGAAACGAATTGGCCGATGCAGAAAACACGACAGCTGTGCGGTCGGTTATAGAAAAATATATGGATGTCGATGAGATTCTTTCGTACTGTCTGGTTGATAGAATGATCCGCCACGATGATGGGCCTTTCCATTGGTACTGTGGCAACGGTTGTGACAACCACAACTACTATTGGTACGAGGAACCGACTGCAGAAAAAATGCATCTTATCGCTTGGGATATGGATAATGCCTTTGAAAACATCATAAGAGATGCTAATCCCGTTACCCCAGTTGCCGACGACTTTGGCCAAACGAGCAATGACTGTGAGCCATTTAGCTATGGCTGGTTAGGCTTCCGTCAGTGGTCAGCTTCTTGTGATAAGCTAACAGGTGGGTGGGCTAGTTATGCGTCGGAATACGCTAGTCTAAAAGAAACATTTAAAAATAATCAGTTCTCAGAAACTGAAATCAATGCACTCCTCACCAAATGGTCAGAGCAAATAAGAGCAGCCACCATAGAAGCTAATGACCTGCACGGTGATGCTGTCCGACCTAATAGTTGGGAATCTGCTGTCCAGAAGATAGCGGAGCAAGTAGCGCATTCTAGAGTCAATGGCTAGAGCAGAGGAAAAGACAACTCTGTAGTAAAACTATATGCCATTATCAGACAGAAATGTTTCTATAGCATTCTAAAAGCATAGACAAAATCCAAAACCTACTTAGGAGATTGCCTACTTTTGCCCGCTCAGAATAGTGACTTATGATATCAGCAGACAGCCTGGCCGTAGAGTTTAGTGGTAAGACCCTCTTTAAAGACATTTCCTTTGTCATCAATGAAAATGATAAAATCGCTCTTATGGGAAAAAATGGAGCTGGCAAGTCGACACTTATGAAGATACTAGCAGGCGTCAATAAGCCCAACCGAGGCAAGGTCTCTCTCCCACCCAATGCTGTTATCGCCTACCTACCCCAGCACCTTTTGACTGAAGATAACTGTACTGTATTTGAAGAAACCTTCAAGGCCTTCAGCAAGTTTACGCAGATGCAAGTAGAAATAGATCGCCTCAATAAAGAGCTAGAGACGAGGACAGACTACGAGTCACAAGCCTATATGGACATCATCAACAAGGTCTCTGATCTTGGAGAGATCTTCTATTCCCTAGAAGAGACCAACTATGATGCACAGGTAGAAAAAACATTGATAGGACTAGGCTTTAAGCGAGCAGACTTCGAGCGGCCGACAAGTGAATTTAGCGGTGGATGGCGGATGCGTATAGAATTGGCCAAGATACTCTTGCAGAAACCAGACCTGATACTACTCGATGAGCCGACCAATCACATAGATATAGAATCCGTGATATGGCTAGAGGATTTTCTAGTCAATAAAGCGAAGGCCGTTGTCGTCATCTCTCACGACAAAGCCTTTATCGATAACATTACCAATAGAACTGTGGAGCTCACAATGGGCCGCATCTATGATTACAAGGCCAATTACTCCCACTATCTCCAACTCAGAGAAGACAGGAGAGCCAGCCAAGTCAAAGCCTACAAAGAGCAGCAAAAATTTATAGCAGACAGTGAGAAATTTATAGAACGATTTAAGGGCACTTACTCCAAGGCCAACCAAGTCAATTCTAGAGAGAGAATGCTAGAGAAATTAGAGATTATAGAAATAGATGAGGTCGATAACTCTGCATTGAAATTGCGTTTCCCCCCTTGTACACGATCAGGAGATTATCCAGTGACAGCAGTAGACCTTTCTAAGTCATATGAAGATCATATTGTTTTTAAAAATGCGAGCCTAGCCATAAAAAGAGGAGAGAAAGTTTCTTTTGTCGGTCGTAACGGAGAAGGTAAGTCCACGATGATTAAGGCCATTATGGGAGAAATAGATTTTGAAGGAGAATGCAAGCTCGGACACAAGGTAGAGGTCGGCTACTTTGCCCAGAATCAGGCTTCGTTACTAGATCAGGATCTAACTGTATTTGAGACTGTAGACAACATCGCCAAGGGTGACGTGAGAACTCAGATTAAAAATATTCTGGGCAGGTTTATGTTTAGTGGAGATGACATCGACAAGAAGGTATCTGTCTTATCTGGTGGGGAAAAGACGCGACTGGCGATGGTCAAGCTCTTACTAGAACCTGTCAATTTATTAATTCTAGATGAGCCGACCAATCACTTAGACATCAAATCCAAAGATGTCCTAAAGGAGGCTCTACTGGATTTTGATGGTACGATCATTCTTGTTTCTCACGATAGAGCCTTCTTGAGAGGGCTATCAGAAAAAGTGTTTGAATTTAAAGACAAACGTGTCATAGAGCACTTCGAGACAATCGATGATTTTCTTGAGCGCAATAAAGTCGAGAGTATCAAGGCGATGAATCTTGGGTAGGATCAATACCCAGCATATAAGTAAGTCGATTTACGTACAAGATCTATCGAACTAGCGTCACACTTCCTTTGCTAGACACGACTTTACAACTCTCTATCTCAGCTTCTAGATAATAAGCATAGACATCTTCTGGTAAGCGTTGGCCTTGATAATATCCATCCCAACCATCAGGATCAACTTTATCATATAGTAGTTGACCCCATCGATCAAATACTTTAAAAGCTGTTACAGTAACCACATCTAGATATCTTTCAGGAATAACTATCCTAAATTTGTCATTCATCCCATCATCGTTGGGTGAAAAAACATTTGGGAATCCATAAAACTCATTTTCCATTGTTATCGGAATGGACTTGGTTGTTTCGGCTGTACAGCCTGTCTCACTATCGGTAACTAAAAGCTGCACATCTACCTCCCCATCACGGCCATAGCTATGTATGGGGTCAATTTCTGCCGTCGTAACGCCATGATCTAAGGTCCATAGATAGTCATCAGCGCCTATAGAATTATTCTCCAAGCGCACGAGCCCTCTGCAGTGGTCATACTCTGTATCTAGTTCGAAGTCTGCAGCTATCTCGTAGATATCTAAGTCGATAACTTTGGTAATCTCGCAACCTGAGTCTAGTGAATGCAAAGTAACTGAAACCTGAGTGGGGTCACCAGGATGTTCTGCGTAGTGATTATACACAACATTAGAATCTGAAAAGACAATATTATTCATAAAGTCCCACTCAAAAGTTGACGTCTCAATAAGATTGAGTACCTCTACTCTCAATGTATCCCCTTGACACAACGCATATTCATCCGCAACAAGATCACCATCTGGACCGACAATAGATATAGTATCCCTCTCATAATCAGCGCAACCCCACCGTGAAGTACCTGTCAGACTTATTTCATAATCTCCTCGTGAATAGAGCTCCGAAGCAGACACCCCAGTTACAGTATTACCATTACCTAAATCCCAAGAAAAAGACATACCAGCCCAATCGTCCCCAGTAGAATTCAATACTAAAGGGAATGGATGGCAAAGTTTATCATGGCCATCGGCGGAGGTATCAAAAGAAACAGAAGGGATAGGATGAATACCCACATCAACACTCTTTATCGTTTCGCATCCAGTATCTTCAGACTTTAAGACCAAATTGATGGTGGTCGCCTCATTATTAGGTACAAAGGCATAGGTATGCGAAACTATTCCATTTTCTTGGAGGACAGTACCATCTCCTAAATCCCAATCATATGTACTGATATCTATAGGATTACGTAGCTCAACTGTTACTATTTCTCCTAAACAGAGATGGTCATCACTGATAAACAAATCACCATCAGGGCCTACGAAATTCAAATCTTTCGATAAGATATCCTCACAACCAAGACTCGATCTTGCCCTAAGAGAAACTGTAAAGGTGCCACGATCAAAGGTACTTGCGGGATCCACTACAGTGGAGGTAGAACCATTATCAAAATTCCAAAAATAATTAATGCTGCCATCTACTGAAGACTCATTGGTGAAATCAACTGTATGTGGAAAACAGACAAAATCCATTGTATCAATAGAAGTGCTGAACGCTGCAACTGGCGTCTCAAGAACAGGAAGATTTGTAGTGATAGTGTCATAACAAACTGTACCTTCTGGCCAATAAACCAACTGCACTGTATGGATCCCTGCTGAGTCAAACGTCACATAAGTACTTCTTTCATTGCTCGTGCCAAAGGGGCCAAAATCCCATTCATAAGCCAACTGCCCTCCTTCCATTGTAAAGTCATCTGTGGTCACTAAATGTGTATCACCTTGACAAAAACTCGGAAGAGAACTAAACGAAGTCTCTGGTACATATACCCGTGTAAGTTTTCTTAGGGTGTCGACACAGCCTAGGGCATCTTGCATTGTTAGTTCTATCCATAATGAATCAGAATCTCCTTCAGTAGATGGGAGATTAGATGTTGAGATGGTATGTTCTGGCGCTCTCTCTGTACTACCAAAACTCCAATCCCACGACACAACAGTCGTATCACTCATAGTGAAATTTTCAAACTGATTCTTGAAAGGCAGGCAAATAGAGCTATCTAATTCAAACTCTGGAGTGATTCCAAATACATCGATATCAATCGCTGCATACGCTTGACATCCATTGACATCTACGACCGTCAAGGCCACCTCTTGCTTACCGGCGTTGAAACTTTGACTAATTATAGGATTGATTGTGTTTCTTGGCCGCATTCCTTCGAAAGTCCAACGATACGATGGATTACAATTATCACTGACACCTAGCGTAGCAGAAGCGTCGACTAAATAGTTTACTTCATCACATAGTTGCACACTATCCATACTTAATGCCGCAGTCAAATCGGACACATATACTTCAACAGTGTCCCGATGGCTAGGACAGGGACTATCTCCAGAAAGCGCCTCCAAAATAATCTGATGGCTTCCCACTCCAGGCAACTGATAAGTGAAGGCAGAATCTTGACTAATGAGCTTGCCCTCATAATACCACTTCAGTCCATCAGCTCCAAGACTATTACTCCATAAGTCTACATAGCTGTTATCTTCACAGGTTTTCTTATACCCTATTTCTGCTCGAGCACCGAGAACCGTGAGGGTGCCTACTATATCACGCCTTAACTCATATCCTCTTGTCTCTCTCAAAACAACTATGGGATATTCTCCAGGATACATAAAAGTATGCACACCACGATTTGTATTCCAACAATGATTGAATCGACCCTCATCGGTTTCTACGTGCACATCTAGACCTGCGTTAACAACATAGGGCATCGGCTGGCCTACACATATGATTGCATCTCCTGCCGGTCTTCCTCCAAATTCGCATTCGCCTCCGCCGCCGCCGTTTCCATTCCCACCTCCAGACAGACCTAATGCAGTAATTAATGTCTTCTTAGAAAAATCTCTGCAGCCACTAGCCGTAACAATTTCTAATTGCACAAACTGATCATAACCCTCTTGAAAAGTATGTTCCACATAGGAATCACCCTCTAAGACGGTTCCATCCTCGAAGTGCCATATCCAATTGACAATAGGTTCTGTTGCATCACTATAATCTGTAAAACCAATAGTCAGCGGGGCTAGACCAATGACAGAATCTGGCACAAAAAATGCCTCTGGCAACTGCACTTCTAATGAGTCTTTATAAGTATCAGAACATCCATAACCAGTATCAACAGTCAGTGATAAATAAATAAACTCTTCCTTATTTATATAGTCAGAATCTCGTACTGGAAAATCAAAAGCAATACTTTCGACCTCACCAGATGGCGTGGAATTACCGTTCCACGTATAGGAACTCAAGCCCTGATGCACAGCAGTTAGCGTAATTGGAATTGTGGTGTTGCAGAGCGCACCGTGCTCAATGTGAAATTCAGCCAAGGTCTCCTCTATAGTAATAAAGAAAGAGGTATCCGATCGACAGGAGCCTCTCCTAGTACTGTAGGTGATGAATTTTACTCCAGGACTAGAATAACTGACCTTGGGTGACTTTTTACTTTCTTCATCATCTATATACTCTGCATCTTGACCAAAAGTCCAAGTGTGGTCATTTGTGTTGGTATTATTGACAAATACTAGTGGAGTATCCAAGCAGTATTTTATAATTGTATCTAGCTCGATTTTCGGAGAATCAACTCTGATTGTAGTTTCTTGAAAATGCTCGCATCCATCGGGACCTCGGACAGTCAATCTCAAACTAGAATTTCCACGCTTAGTTATCTGAATAGATCCTAAGTCTCTGTTATTACTAATAACTTCTCCGTCTAAAGTCCAGATGTATTCATATCCAGAGACACTAGCCGTAATTTCTGAAGGTATTATCGTAGCAGGAGAATCGCAAAAAATCGTAGAATTAAGTCGAAACTCTGCTTCTAGAATCCTCACTTGATTTTCTCGTATAATAGTCTTGTTACAATCTGGAAAATTGGTTTCTACCTCTAAAGAAACATCATAAATTCCAGATTCTTTGTAGACATAATTAGGATTTTCATTTGTAGATCTGGCTCCATTTCCAAATGTCCAAAAATAGCTTTGAACAATTACTTCAGGGCTACTTGTAACCAAGCTTGTAAAATTGATAGGTACCTCTGCACAACCGGACCTAACATCAGATTGTAGATCTACAACAAGATCTGCGTAGACTTCAATGTCTATCGAACCAACCACAGGGCCACTCACATTCCCCTCGTACAACCAAATTTTATAGCTACCAGCTGTCGTAAAGATATGCTCAGGATTTTGCAAATCAGAACTTACGCCGTCACCGAAATCCCAATAATATCCTGATGCAATTGGCGCCTCAAATTGCACAGTCAAAGGCAGACAGCCTTTATCGACGCTTGCTGTCTGGGAGACAAGGACTATAGGGAGGCAATATAGAATTGCCATAATAAATTTCTTCATTTTCTAAGTTGTTTAGAGTTGATCTCTATTTAGTACATCAATCGTCTTGTACTCTGAATGTTATCTGCCATCCGTATAAACTGCATCGGTGTAAATGAACACTTGCAGAGATATGGTGACATAATATTATTGGTCTTGGGACTAAAGAAATCTCCATTATCATCTTTCAGTTCGGAGATAAACTCACAGCCTTCGTAATAATCTGTAGGCTCAAAATTATTCACTAGTTTCCATTCATTGGTTATCGAATCTCTCGTCATACGATAAGGATCAGCTGGTGTGTCGCAGATACAATCTCCAGCTGTTGCACAATTGGAGCCATCAACTAACTCACTTGCATTATCTGCATTAGTATCCTTAAGACCCAGTAGCCTTCCCATATGATGTGCGATCTGTAACGCAGGAGGTTCAGAACACTTTAAAGCCACAAAAATGTGCGCATTGTTATGTGAGAACAACCCACGATATTCACTATACCCACAATCATCACTGGTTACTTTGTTGACAAATAAAATAGTCACACGTCGTGGATAGCTGTAAACGATTTTCATCTCTTGACGCCGCTCTTCGGAGTCGATACTATTGTAAGTATAGTTGTCCTGTATAACATGAAAATCACAGTTGCTTAAACTAACACAGATCGGCTCGAAATAAGTGGAGGCCTCTCTAAGAATGGCTTGAACTTGCTCCTCAGTTCTCAGAGGTTCTCTCCCAGAAGAATCGACGGTCATCACCACTCTGACATTAAAGTTCTTATTAAGACAAGGAAGACTACAGCTCAAATTATCGACTGCCGAAGATTGTGCAGAAAGCTGACCTAGACAGAAGTAAGTCAGCGTAACAAGTAGACATAAAAGTGGCTTTTTCATAAAGTACAATTAATATGAATAGAGAAATTATTTTGTAAATAGGGCTTATAACCTAGGACAGATAAAGAGCACTTTTTCTTTCACCTTAGGGTATATAATAAACACTCGAGATACGCCAACCTCTAGAGCACCGTTCATTCCATTATAGTTTTGCGCTGACGAAGTGGTTATATCATATTGAAGACTCGCCGACCATATAGCATTGGATAAACTTACACCTAGAATAGCGGCATCTTTTAATCTATATCCACAGGAGTAAGTTATTTGAAAATCGCTTTCATCATTGAGCTGATGTTGTACTCCTAATGCACCGACTGCATTGATAAGACCAATTGCTTGATGAACCACAAAACTTGGTTTCCAAGTTATTTTACTTTTTTTATCGAGTTTGACATCCCAGCTTCCAAAGACAGAATATTGATTAAGGAATCTACTTTGGGCATTAGAGGTACCCCATTGTGTAAGATCCATCTGGACAGATATACCACCTTGAAACACAATGCGCTTATTGAATACTTTCTTTACAGCTACACCTGTTCTGTGCGCTAGCCTTTGAGAATTGAAATCGTCGATAAGACTTTGATCACGACTCTCTCCTGTCATCGCCAAAAGCTGATCTTCGAAGCGGGCTGCAGTTGGATTATTAATCTGCAAAGTAGAATGCTGTACCTGTGTCCCTAGGCTCAGGATTGTCTTGAATTTTTTATCCAGTGCTCGGTGATAAGCCAGAGACAATCCTGTTTGCATTCCTAACATACTGAGATCTCCAGCATCACTTCTTGTCATCATCATACCGATGCCTATCCAGTGATGATCTGCCATCTTCATCCCTCTTGGAGCATCCACATAGACTTGAGAAGTTTTGAAGGGTTGTGCGATGAATCCGCGGTACTGTTCTCTAAACTTTAATCCAACTCTAAGAGAACCTTTATAAGCTCCTGTCAGAGCGGGCGAAAGCTGCATTTGCGCTTCTCCGTAATCAGAGAAGTGAATTCTCTGGGCATCCATACTTAAGGTAAGGACACAGCAGAGCCATATGCCAATCGTTGTTCTTTTGATCATAATTAAGGAAAATCTATCTACTACTGCCTTAATTTCCTATGTCAAGAAAAGGTTATTGAATTGCTAAGAAATAATTAAGGAAGCAATCTAAAAATCACTATATTTAGGAGTAAATAATACATTATGCGCCAACTTCATATACTCTTCTTTCTTGTTCTGTGCTCTATAACAGCTTCCTCGCAAATACGCCTCACGGACGTGCAATCAGACAGATACATCATCAATACCCATCATACTAAGATTGGAGATGACTTCTACACTATAGAAATAGATCAAAACGACTTTGTCTATGTTTACACACAATCGACGCTAGACAATCGTAGATTTTTGCATAGAGCCCATATCCCTTATAGTTACAACAAAAGTTATGGAGTACGCATTTCTGAGACACATCTATTTATAAGACAACGAGATGGCTTAACAAGCTATGACATCCTTAATAACGAAATCGCATCTTCGCAATTGCCTGTAGGTTGGGCTAGCAACAGCATATGGCTAGAGGATGGTGCCAGATGCATAGTAAACAGCATTAACATAGCTACACACGAAACCAGAAAATTACTGCACACACATGGCAAAGGTCTCTGTGACATCAATAACTCAGTAAATCTTTTAGTAGGCCCAAATCACATCATTACAAGAGACTACAATTACGAACGAGAGGAATACACTTATGGTATTGAAAACCTGCTTACCGGGCATACAGATGGTTTGGTAGATCCATCTAGTAGATTTGTTACTATGACATTTACAGAAAAGCACTTGTATTACGCAGATTCGATCGGCCTTTACAAGTATAATTTAGAAACAGAATCAAGCTCAAAACTTGCAGACCGCATCTACAACTATAAGTTTATCAAACTTACTATCAAAGGAAACAAGCTATTTGTAATCAATGAAAACAACTTTAGAGATGCAATACGGGTTGAAATAATGGACCTTGAAACAGAAACGATAGCGCATAGTTATGAGGTACAACCTGAAAGAGGCTACGAATACTATATACTGCATGACAACTATCTGATAATGGAAGAAAATACCATTCAGGAACCCAATCTTGTGTTAACTAACCACTGGACCCAATCAAAGACCAGACATCCCATTAATCATCATAGTCTAGGCAATTATCTGGATGACAACACCTTGATATATCCAGTATATGAGTACTATGATAATGGCCATCACTACTCCCGCTACTACAAGATAGAGCTTGGCATAGATCAGCACTCGGAACCCCAACCTTTAGATGGATTTACATTTCTTGAAATAGATGCAACGCATAAAATCACCACCTTGACTGACGGCACACTAATAGAACAAAAATTGTTTTACAGAGATGATGCTACCCGCTTACTTGCTGTAAAAAATAACGAAGTCAAGATTATACAACACGATAGAGATCTTACAAATGGATTTACAGAATTTTCAAGACTAATTTCGTTTAAAGGAAAATTACATCTACTGGATGACCTCAACTTTTATAGGATAGAAGATGACCAATTGATTCTGCTTAATGAAGGTCCGTTGATGTTGCTGCCGCGTTCTCCAGATAGGATAAGAATAGAAGATGGCGCTATATATTGGATAGAAGGTGAGTCAAGAACAATAATATCCTACGATGGCCAGACAAAAGAGTCTATAGTCAATTTTGATGGAGAAGAGCACCATAGATTGACTAGTTTATATGATTTCGCTGACTTAGATGAATGTCTCTACTTTCTAGGCCAAGAAGGTGGGCTTTACAGATTTGATAAAGTGACGAGAGAAATTACTGAGCTCGACAAGTTCATAGCTAGTAGTCTCCGCAACCATCTATTTGCTCACGATGGTGAGTGTTATTACTTCAGAAGTACGAGCGGAACAGTACATCTCAATAAGATAGATTGTGCTGGTACAAAATCAGTAGTGAGCCAAGATCTGTATAGGTGGTTTGATGAGTATAGCATACTAGGGCTAGGGCTCTTTCAGTTTAAAAACGAAAATTATTTGTGGTCGGGAAACGGGCTACACAAAATCAGCCCGACAAATCCCTCTCAAGTCATTGAAGTGGACAACATCCTTCCAATTCGATACTACGTGATCAATGATGGCAATAGGTTACTCTACCAAGACGATAGTGGCAGCCATATCTATGATGGAATTAATTTAACTACAATCTCAGAAAACTACTTTAATATTATAAGAAGTAACGATGATGGCACCTTTTTTATATTGGAGCCAGATAAAAATATACAGTATCACTTTAATCCCAACACAGACCAACTGACACAACTTCCTAACTTAGATAGTCCTAGGTATAATGCATTTAACTTTCAAGGACAATTATATCATCAAACTAGAACCGCATTATACGTTGTATCACCTGACCTTACTTCGCAAGTCTTGGTAAAAGATGTATTTGATCTATTTTCTAATTCGTCGTCAGCTAGTCAATATGGACTTACGATACTTGGAGGTAATTTTATATGCATCGACAAAGAGAGCAATATCCTGGAGCTCGATAATATATACAGTACCCTAACTACCTCTTTTTTTGACAAAGACTCTACAACCTACTTCCTAGCCAGCAATCCATCGCACGGCAACCAGTTGTACAAAATGGATTTTGCTAACACAACCATTGATCATTCTATTCCACCTCTAATTATCTATCCGAATCCTACTTCGGATTATATTAGTCTAAAGGAAAATGTAGAAGGGCTTAACTTCGAATTTTATGACGTAAATGGTTCTGTGGTACAATCAGGCACAGCTACATCTAAACATATAAAAGTAGACGGGCTTAATCCTGGACTCTACATACTGAAGGTAGGAAAAGGAGAAAATATTAGAACCACGAAAGTGATTATCCAAAACCAATAATTAACCTAACAATTTAACATCCTACCCTTTAGCCTTAGGTTTCCGTTTCTTACTCGCCTTGGCCAGAGGGTTGTAGGCGAGGCACAAATCCAACCAGTACTCTAGGTCCTCATCCATATCATAGGCTTCAGGTGCTACAAAGACGTAGCCCTTCATCGGCCTTCCTGTAAAGCTCATAGGATAACAACCCGGCTTGTCCTTGACAACTTCGGAGGCGTCAGGCCCTATACGTGCCATCAGTAAGTCAGTTTCTTTTTTCTTATCGAAATGTATGCCACAAGCCATCTTATCATTGACCATAAAGATCAAGCCACCCATCATCTTCTTAGTGAAGTAATTGGCGTTGCGCTCTTTCATTACGTTATTAATCCTATCTGCTAGGAATTCGTCATAGGCCATATCCCAATTGGACTTAGAGTGAAAATTAAGGTGCTATCTTGACTATGCGTTCTTGAACTGTATTGCCATTGGCCAACTGTATCTGGATGATATACAAACCAGCTGCCCTAGCTGATAAATCTAACTCATAGCTATTTACCATTAGGGTCTCTTGTTGCAAGGCTTTTCCAGATGCGTCTTGTACTAAAATCTGCTCCATACGGCCTGTCAGGCTCTCGATACTGACCAAGCCAGTTGTTGGATTTGGAAAGATATTGAGGTTATCAGATGCAAGTGGGTTCTCAGTTGATGAGACCCCACTTTCATTATTATCGTCAAATGTGGTCGTCCAAAACTCAAAGTCGCCTGTACCATTCGGAATCCTAGCCCAGCCAATATTGGTTTGTTGTTCTGCATAATATACAGAATCAATTAGTGATCCATCACCATTGGATAGATAGATACCTTCGCCCTCCTTTTTCAATTTAAATGCCGCGTGAAGGCCTTGTTGCATTAAGTCATTATCAGCC
>CALBWK010000101.1 GCA_937969415.1 uncultured Saprospiraceae bacterium
TCTGGTGTCCTATCGCAAGGATCAACTGGGTTTCTCACAATGATTAATAATGACATTACAGCAGGAGGGAACTTTGGATTTTTCTCCTTATCAGCTATCTCTAATAATGGAACACAATCAAATAGAACTCATATCGAAGGAAATGTTATCAATTGCATAGATGCTCCTGGAATTTCTAATCTTAATTCCGCAGGGACAGATATGATCTGCAATGATATCATATCAGTAAATGGCCCTTTCGGTGGATCTTTTAATACCTCTGGCATATGGAATGATATTGATTCTGATAATGCCTATCTAGAATCTAATACCCTAGAATCACCACTCGACCTATACACGGCATCCACCATCAGAGACCAGTTCCATACTGGCAACTGCTTCAATGGTGACAGAGTAGAGGCAAATGGATTTTCATTCCAAGATGTACAGGATTTAGGTATGATCTTCGATGTCAATGGAAATGATAATGCTTGCTATTTTGAATCTAATCATAGTCCTCAAGGATGGTTTGATAATAATCCTGGACAAGCGCTAACTTGTGATGGACTTCCCGGTACTGAAATAGGTGACCCCACAGATACGACAAGAGTATGTCGCTATCTTGAATTCTTGGATAATCAATTACAAGATAGCACACGTACTGACCTGACCATTATGAGGTTGATAAGCCTCTTTAGAATGTATAATGACACAACGCTTATAGACGAGGACACGGACATTCCATCTTGCCTGACGACTTATCTGGATACGACCAGCATATGTGGTATCAAGATGCTGCTAACAATGGATTCTCTAGTGACTACTGCCACTATAGGATCTGATACCATTCGCCTTAGGATTCAAGTGCAGTCCACCATTACCTATTTGGCCCTAGTGCAGTGGCAAAATGCCTCAGAAGCAGATAAAGATTCTCTAAGATTGTTGTATCTGCAAGAATTGGATAAGCTTAGAGAAATAATAAATATGAAACGTACAGAAGAAGAAGTGATATGGTCCACTATAGACTCATTACAGATTGCAGAATGTCTGGATAGTATCAGTATGATAGAAATGATCGCTTACAAGTATATGGCCAGAGATAGCCTGACACAACCCGATAAGCAAGTCATAGACCAGTATGCTCGCTGGTGTGCCAAAGAATATGGTCGTGGCATACTATTATGAGGGCTCTTGCATCAAGCTCCTCGTATGAAGATTACAGAAAATATGATATAGAGTGTGATAACAATGAGGAGATAGAACATAGGCAACGATCACCAAAAGAGCCGCATCCAGTGCTATCAATCAGACCCAATCCAAGTCTAGGAAATATCGATGTGCTTGTAGAAGAGCCAGATAGGGCAAGGCAATTATTGATTACTGACCTTTCGGGTTCCATTCATTATACGACCGATAAGGTGTATGCTACTCAGAATATTAACATTAATGACCCAGGAGTATATATCTTACACATAAAATATAATGATAAAACATCAGCTTATGAAAAATTTGTCATTCTGGAGTAAGATTTTTATATTGAATTATATCGCTTTGGGCTTGAGCAATACTTCTCAAGCCCAAAGCGATAAGAGAGATTTTTATTGGATAAATGGGCACAATTCTATTGAAATAGAAGATGGCAATGATAACTGGTTTATTGATTTCAATAATGGATCATCTCCCAAGTTGTTGGAGGGCATCAATATTTTATCATTTAGTGGCAACAACACCTCTATCTGCGACAAGGACGGTAATCTGCTCTTATACTCCAATGGCTGTCATATAGCGGATGCTAATAATAACATCATAGACAATGGTAGTGGTATCAATGAAGGGATATGGGTGGATACAATAAAAGATACCTGCGATGATTATCCAGGGTTTCAGGATGTATTGTTGCTTGAGTCTCCAAATTCTGAAAACTTATTTTACTTAATACATAAGAGAACTAATCGCAATCCCAACGATGAACGTGAGTTTTACAGAACTTTAAATTATACAACAATAAAGACTAATAGTGATTCGAATAATTATGAAGTAGTAGAAAAGAATGCAATTCTATTTAACTCTGAAAGAATGTTGTATAGTTACCTCACAGCTATTACTCACCAAAACGAAAAGGACTGGTGGATTACACAACCCTTGGAATTAAGTCCAGAGTTGGCAGTCATCAAACTTGATGAAAATGGTTTTGAGATAACTAGTACGTACCAATTTCCATTTGAGTATGTTGACAACTCTTCTGCTTCTGGTAGTGCTCGCTTTTCTCCAGATGGATCTAAGTATGCCTATTTTAATACATATGATAATTTGGTGATCTATGATTTCGACCGTGAAACCGGAGAAATGTCTAATCGGCAGTACTTAGAATTATTCGACACACCAGATGAAGATATCAGAGGAGGTTCTGTAGAATGGTCGCCAAACTCTCGATTTATTTATTTGTCTGCCCAGGATGTCTTAGTACAATTGGATACTTGGGAGTTGGACATCGAAAGTTCAGTTGTAGAGATAGACACCTATGATGGCGGTCTTGATCCTTTTCAGACAACATTTTTTATGATGGCCTTGGCTCCAGACTGTCGTATCTATATGAATAGCCTCAATGGATCTTTCAGTTATCACGTGATTAATAAACCTAATGAAAAAGGCCTTGCCTGTGATTTTGTACAGCAAGGCATAAAGCTGCCTGCGGCATCAAGTGTTGGCACAATGCCTAACTTCCCGCGATTTCGCGTAGATGAAGAAGACAAATGTGACCCAGGAATTACCTCAGTTTTTGGTGATGACATCTACTGGCGAAGAGACCTGACTTGCTATCCTAATCCTGTAAGGAATCTACTTACTGTAGAGTTGCCTGATCACAAGGGGGGGCAAATAGTGGTCGTGGATATGAAAGGACATATAGTGATGACCAAGCCAATAGCAGCTGGTACTTTACTGCAATCTTTATCTATGAGCAGCTTACCATCTGGAACCTATTCCGTAGAGTTTATACCTGACAACAATAAGGAACGGAGGATATGGACGAGCAGAGTTGTGAAAACAGATTAGGAGCTTCATCTGTCGTAGCATAGAGTCGACCTTCATTGCCTAATCTAAAATAAATATCGATATAACACATACAAGTTAACACGTATGCAAACTAAGCTAACTTTAACTGTCTATCAGAATGTCATTGAATTAGTTAATGAGTATGCAAAGAGAAATCAAAGAAGTCTCTCAAACGTAATTGAGGAGTACTTGAAGTCTCTTTCTGAGGATATTAGCACTAAGTCAAAACCTCAACTCAGTAGGATAGTTAAGGAGCTTAAAGGTTCTGTTAAAGATCCAGATCCATCAAAATCCTATAAAGAAGTGTTGGCAGATGTATTAATCGAAAAGCATCTGAAGTGAGGAAAATATTTTTGGCTACAAATGTCCTACTAGACTTTTTATTGAATAGGGAGCCCTTTTGTGATGATATTGCTGAACTAATAGAGCAATCACTTGAGAGGTCGATTCAACTCTGCGTGTCATCCGTCTCTATAACTGAGGTCAACTATATTATTGGCCGTTCTGAAGGAAAAAGAAAAGCAAATTCAAAAACTAAGAAGATATTACAATTAGTAACTGTGGAAAATGTTGGCGAATCAACAGTTCTAAAATCCTCAAAGTCAAAGTTATAGGACTTTGAAGATGGTGTTCAAAACTATTGCGCGGTGGAAGCTAAACACAAGATCATAGTAACGCGAAATGTCAAGGACTACAAGGAAAGTGACCTTGCGATATTAACCCCACGGGAAATGCTAGTACGCTTACAGAACTAAGTCGTCATTGGTCTTCTTACTGTCCCACAATCAAATCCAAACTCTCTCTAATCAATTTCTCTATCGTCTCTTTGGGCTGATTTGAAAATTCATTGGTCACTCGATTAGCTAAGATGGCATTCAATGAAATCGTGCGATGCCCAAGCAGCTTAGCCAGCCCGTAGATGCCGGCTGTCTCCATTTCAAGATTGGTGAATGGAGTATTGTCATAACGTGCATTGGAATAATGCTTGAGGATATCTATCCCTGGCTTGAGTCTAAGTTGCCTTGCCTGTGGCCCATAGAATCCTGTAGCCGTGATTGTTATACCACCTTGTCCTAGTTTAATGAACCGCTTGTATAAGGACTCGTCTGCATCTACAGCGTAGCAGGCTTGGGCAGCAGTAGCAGCCTCTTCAAGTCCTTTATTCCTTACGTGATCAGCTGCATAGAAATGTAGTAAGCCGTCATAGCCGATCGCCGATTTTGATATAACTATAGAATCAAGAGGCACAGCTTCCGCTATAGCACCTGAGGTACCGATTCTTATGAAATCCAAGGCGGTATGTTTAGGCTTGACAGTCCTGGTCCCAAAGTCTACATTGACCAAGGCATCCAACTCGTTAAAGACGATGTCTATGTTGTCTGTACCGATACCCGTAGAGATTATCGTCAAACGCTGTGAGCCTATTCGGCCTGTAACGGTTCTAAACTCTCGACTCTGCTGCTCTACTTCTATGCTGTCAAGATGCTTGGCCACCAAAGAGACACGTTCTTGATCACCGACAGTTATTATTTTGGTAGCTATTTCCCCTGGTTTGAGTTTGAGATGATAGATGCTGTTATCTGCATTCAGTATCATTTCAGATGGAGGAATAAACATATCTTCGTCATTTTCGTTAGCCTACAAATTACACTAAAACCACTAAACTGCTCCTCATATGAAGGCCTATATCTTACCTGCTTGTTCTACCTGTCAGCGAATCCTTAAGGAGGTCGGATGGTCAGGTGATGTTCACGATATTAAGTCAGACGGCGTTCCGGCCAAGTTGCTAGATAAAATCGCAGAAGAGCACGGCGGCTATGAGGCTGTCTTCAGCAAGAGAGCGATGAAGTACAAGTCGCTAGGGCTTAAGGAAAAGCAATTGTCTGAGCAGGACTTTAGGCAGTACATATTAGATGAATATACTTTTCTCAAGCGCCCTGTCTTTGATCTTGGTGATAAGACTTTTGTCGGTAACAGTAAGAAAGTCGTTGCTTCATTAATAGAGTATCTAGCCCAATGATTGTTAATAAAAAACTGATCACAGAAAGACTCCAAGCACTTCAAGATAAAATCTGCGCAGGTCTCGAAGCCCTAGATGGAGAAGGTCGATTCCGTGAAGATAAATGGGAAAGACCAGGTGGTGGTGGCGGCCGGACGAGAATCATTACGGGCCAACATATCGAAAAGGGTGGCGTCAACTTTTCAGGCGTCCAAGGTGATATGCCAGAAAAAATTTACAAAGCGCTCGGCATAGGCCCTTGCAAGTTCTTTGCTACTGGAGTCTCTATCGTCTTGCATCCCCGCAATCCACAAGTACCCATTATCCATATGAATGTGCGCTACTTTCAGACGGATAATGATTTGTGGTGGTTTGGCGGAGGGATAGACTTGACGCCACATTATATCGATCAGTCGCTGGCAAAAAGTTTTCATACCCGCTTGAAGGAAGTCTGCGATGCAGCTGATCCTGAGTATTATCCCGAATTCAAGAAGTGGGCGGATGACTACTTCTATGTCAAGCACAGAAAAGAGACTAGAGGTATCGGCGGTATATTCTTCGATAGACTCAATGCAGAGAGAACGACGAAAGAGGCAGGGCTAGATTATATCCTAGCAGTGGGGGAATCTTTTTTACCGATTTATAGAGAGCAGTTTTTACCTAATTATGAGAGGAGCTTTACGGAGCGAGAAAAGGAATGGCAACTCCATCGTCGAGGTAGATACGTAGAGTTTAACTTGGTCTGGGATAGAGGTACAAAATTCGGCCTAGATACTGATGGCAATATAGAATCCATACTGATGAGCCTCCCGCCTGAGACAAGATGGACTTATAAATATCAAGCTGGTGCAAAAGAACAGCACACGCTAGACCAACTCAAAAAGGGAATAGACTGGGTCACTCACACAGCAGGGTGATAAAATCTGTGGTAACCACATTGCTCATATTGCCAGCATCATCCGTTAGCTGGATGTCTATCTGGAAGCGTTCACTGGCGATGTCATCACTAGGTACACAAGGGATCTCATTGGGATCGTTTTCATAGAGGCAACACTGCGTAAAGACTTTAAGTGTAATAGTGCCTTCTATACCACCATTGGATCCAGCTATAGGTAAAGGTGGTGTCTTAAAAGAGCTCAGCACTTCATTAGTCCTGCTATCTATCAATTGTATATTCTGACCAAACTGTGGACTTGTCCCAATATCTCCATCACCATCCCTAAATGCAAAGACAATATCAAGAGAGTCAGTCAAGAGATTACCTTGTGTCATAGTGTCCTTAGAAACAGACACGAAGTTGATTTCTGGTATGTCACTAAAGCCAGACTCGCCTATACAAGCGTTGAGGAGAGTAACTATTGCGAGTGCGCTGATTAGGTGTAGGCAATTAAATCTCATATACTTGTCACTTAGAAATGGAACTCAAGGAACAAATATTGCATCTTTTCGATGACGATTCCGCATTTTCTTTTGAAGATGTCGCTATTTCTGTTTTTAAGTATCAGTCACAACACAATCCGACCTACAAAGCCTATCTCAAAGCCTTAGGTGTATTACCAGAATCTGTAACCTCATTTTCTAATATTCCTCTGGCACCGATTAGCCTATTCAAGAAGCATACAATAAAGACTGGAGAGTGGATCACTTCTAAGCGATTTCTAAGCAGTGGCACGACAGGAGAGCGAAGTGCACACAGTATATTAGATACCGCTTGGTATAATCTTATAGCTAAGCGGATTATTGAGCAACATCGCCTCATTGTCTCTGATATACATATCCTCGCTTTGCTGCCTTCCTATCTAGAAAATGGAGACTCTTCACTGGTGCATATGGTCACACATTTTGCTGAGCTGAGTGAGACCAAAGATCCCTTTTATCTCTACGATCACGCCAGCTTGTATAATAGACTGTCTTCTATACTCGAGTCTTCTGATAAACCAGTTCTTCTGCTCGGTGTCACTTTTGCACTGATTGACTTCGCGGAGCAATATCAGATTGATAGCAACCGACTCAAGATCTGCTTTACAGGAGGAATGAAAAATAGGGGAAAGGAAATGACTCAAAATGAAGTGTTAGGCTTATTGAGTTCTGCCTTTCCTTCAAGCTATCTATTTTCTGAATATGGTATGACGGAGTTACAGTCCCAAGCTTATTTGGACAGTAGTGGTTTCTATAAAATGTCACCATCCTTTAAGGTATTGATAAAAGAAGTCAATGATCCATTATCTAATGCCAAGCAAGGCAAGACAGGAATGATAGGCCTCATAGATCTCGCCAATGTAGATACCCTTTCATTTATCCTCTCAGAAGACTTAGGCAGGCAAGTAGACAAGTCCCACTTTGAGATCCAAGGTAGATTGACAGGTAGTGACTTGAGAGGTTGTAATCTACTCTATAGGCCTACCTGATCAGGCCATTATTATCCTTGCTGATATTGGACAATCCCTTCATAGAGCCACTTAGCTAGCAGTTCTCTGTTAGAAGCCTTTATGATTCTCTGCTGATCATTAGGATTTCTGATGTTGGCTAACTCTACATAAGCAGCAGTGGGTAGGGTGTTGTTGAGCATATATAAACCTCTAGGTCTCACATAGCCTTTGTACCCTCTATCTTTTTGGTAGTAGTCATATTTTGCCTTAAAAGTCTTCTGAAGACTCTTAGCTAAACCCAGGCTTCCCTTGGATGTAGCGTGATGATAAAAGTAAACATCTTGTCTTTTGTCCTTAGTATTAGAGTCGACATGGACCATAATGGCAACTTGATCTTTGACGCCTTGCTTTTTGTATTTCTTGTATAATGTATTGATAGCACCGGCTCTTTGGCTGAGTCGGGGCTTTTGTTTTCTATAGATCTTAGCGCCCATACACGTCTCATCATAATCACAAGAGAGGTAGGCCTCTTCTCTGATGCCATCATTTTTATCTTGGATAATCATATGTACAGTCGCCCCGTGGCTGATGAGTTCTCTGTATAGCCTAAGGCAAACATCATAAGCATATTCATCTTCGCAGAGTTCATTGCTGCAAGTCTTAGTACACATAGCACCTGGGTCTGGGCCACCGTGACCACTGACTAGGTAGTAGACTTTTCCTTTGAG
>CALBWK010000102.1 GCA_937969415.1 uncultured Saprospiraceae bacterium
AAGCCTGTTCGGATATGCAAGTGCCGTATCTAAATCTTAGAAATTCGAGATTAATCATACCGCAGTATGACAAAGACTCCATCTTCGTGTATAGAGGTATTCCGAATTTGTTCAAATTCCAATTGCCATATGAGTTGAATAAACCTACGAGTATGGATGCTTTTAGGATTGATGATTTTATAATAGTAGATAGAGGTAATAATAGGTTGGTTCTCAATAAGCAAGGCCAATATACTTTAGTCGGGAGTGAAGGTAGTGGCCCTGAGCAGTTTAGTAATCCTTCATATGTTCAAGTAGCCGGCAATAGTATTTTTATTTCTGACACGGGCAATGGGAGAATTCAAAAATTAACCTCTGATGCTCAATTTGAAAAGCACTTTGGAGAAGGTAAGTTGTCAAAGCCTGGTGCGATGGCTACGGATGGAAATTTACTTTTTGTGTGTGATGAGGAGTTGGAGGAAATCTTTACATATAATCAAGAAGGCCAACTGCTCTATAGTTTGAGTGATAAATTAATTGACCCTCGTGATCTCTTTTTTCTTAATGGAAGGTTAGTGATTGCTGATGCCGGTGGTATAATTAGAGTGTTTGAAAATAAGATCTACGCATCTAGTTAGGATTGGAGGTGATGACCTTAATAGGGCCTTTGTTGATTCCTGCTAATATCACTTCTTCATTTCCGACTCTTATTTGTTCTAGACACTTAACATCATCAGGAAGATAGATCCCGCTGTGGTTAGTTTCTAGGGCTTCAAATTTTCTATTTCCTTTGTTGAGCACAATATATCCAGTGCCAGAATCCGCCCTTCCTGTTTCTATTTCTGATTGATATAAATTGCCAGCTACTATAAGATCTTTTTTGCCATCATTGTTGTAATCATTGATAACAATTCCATTGATGGGAGAGGTCTGCGTGAGTCGTGGCAAGAGTTGCATGTCATATGCCCCACTTTTGTTTTTGAAAAGTATCATACTACCAAATTCTGTAGCTTGATAGGAGAGAGCTGTTTTAAGATCTTCGCCATAGACCTTGTCGATATCTGCGAGGGCATAATTCCCAAAAGTTTCAAACTTTTTTTCTAGGTCAGGAATCTGTTCCTGTGAGCAGTTTTTTCCTCTTACTGGATAGACGACGTCTCCGTAATGGGCGCCTAAGACGATATCACATGTGCCGCTGTTGTCAAAATCTTTTCCATAAATATAGAATGGTTCAGATTTGCTGGCTTTGTATTTATAGTTGTAGCCAAGGTTGCCCAGAACTAGGTCTTCGTTTCCGTCTCCATCTAGATCGGCAATAGAAATTGTATTCCACCAGCCCGTAATGCTATCGTCAAAGTAAGTATTTGATTTATCTACAAGCTTGCCATTTTGATTTTCAAAAAATCCGACCTTAGTCCATTCGCCAACGACTATGAGGTCTATCATCCCATCCTTATTAAAGTCTGTCCATATCGCATCTCTGACCATTCCAAATTTTTCTAGGCCCTCAGATAAGTCTGATATTTTGTTTGACAGTTTCCCTTTTCCATTATTGATAAGTAGGGCACTAGTACCAGGGTTAGGATATTTTTTAGGGTCTAATCTTCCACCCACAAAAAGGTCAAGATCTCCATCTTTATCAAAGTCCGTTGCTACTACACAAGAGGCACTCTCTGCGTAACCTTCAACTGCAGAATTAGATTTTGTAAAATTCCCACTACCATCATTTAAGTACACTCTAGGTTGATATTGCTTTCCTTTATTGTCAAACTCATAGCCAGTACTAGTGACAAATAAATCTTGGTCCTTATCACCATCTATGTCTAGGAATACAGAATGGCCATCTTCATATGCTTTGTCATTGATGAAGCTTGAGTTGGATTTTTTAACAAATTGACCATTTTTATTTTGGGTGTAGATGGTACTCTCTTGATTGTGCGGACTGCCTATGTATATGTCTTCAAGTCCATCTGAATTGATGTCTGCTTTACTTATGAAAGGTCCGTATTCTGATAGTTTATGCGGCAAGAGGACTTGATCATCGTAGTCGTTATAGACGTTTTCTTTTTGTTGATAAGTGATCCCTAGATTAGCAGCAGTTGCTGTTGCGAAAAGTGCTACTGCTGATTCGGTACTAATTTTTTGATTGGCGTCTTCGTAATTGATTTGAAGCGTTTGGTTGGCTTTGATGTTTTTGAGCACTTGTGATTTCCCATTAGGCCAAGTCACAATCAGTTCGTCTACTGTAGTATTATTCCCAAGGCCGAAGTGAGCGATCGGTTCACAGCTAGATTGATAGCCCCTCGTGGAGAGTAATTCTCGGTATTGTTTTTCTCCATTAACTGAGATAGTAATTTTGGAACCAAGGCGTGGTTGTTGGGAGGATAAATTTAAGTTGACTCTCAGATAATTGTTGCCACTAGATATATTTTCGTAAAGAAAAGATGCCTCTCCTAGATTTGAAATGACTAAGTCTAGGTCGCCGTCATTGTCCAGGTCGCCATAGGCTCCTCCCGTTGAGATGGTTTTGTCTCCAAGTCCAATCTTGTCTGTCGCTTTTTCAAAGGAAAGGTCTCCTTTGTTGGTGAACATGACATTTTTGATTTTTGTCTGGGTGCTGTTCATAGCATACACGCTTGCCGCTTGATTCATTTTTATCATATCGCCGTTAAGCGTCATCATTACTGAATCCAATTTTTTCTTTTTGTCTCTATGTAAAATGTCTTTGTAGAAACCGTTAGCGAAAAAGATGTCTTGCTTGCCATCGTTATTGTAGTCCATAAATAGACTTGCCCAACTCCAATCAGATTTGTGCACGCCAGTTAACTGCGATACATCACTGAAGGTGTTGTTGCCATTGTTGGTGTAGAGAAAGTTGTGCATTTGGTAATACTTATATCCTAAGGTATCGGTTAAGTAGTTGAATCTATCGACACTTTGCATATTCATATTAACCTTCTCTATGTAATGGTCACTGCTGAGCATTTCTGCAACCACTAGATCCGGATAACTGTCATTGTTGAGGTCTCCTGCGTCGATACCCATAGAACTTAAGGTGCTAGACCTCAAAGCATCATTGACGATATTGGTAAAGGTGCCGTCCTGATTGTTTTTGAAAACAAGATCTGGCTCATCATGGTCTACGGTAATAAATATGTCGGGATAGCCATCAGAGTTGAAATCAGAAGTGGTCAATGATAAACTGAAGCCATAAGACATAATGCCTGCTTCCTCCGTGACTTCAGTAAACTTAGTGCCATCGTTTCTAAAGAGTTTGTTTGTGAATTCAGGTACTGGATTGGTCCAGTAATTATAATGTGTCGCTAAGGGTAGCATCCTGAATCTAGGGTGATTGGCAACAACTAAGTCTAGGTCGCCGTCCAAATCATAGTCAAAGAATGAAGCGCCTATACTGTAATTCTGATCTGCAATCCCAAGTTGTTGTGCAGACTCTGTAAAGGTATTGTCCTTATTGTTGATGAACATCAGATTGGCTCTATCAGATGCCTTGTCGTAATAGGACCTGCAAACATATATGTCCAACCAACCATCTTGATTGATGTCCGCCATCGTCACGCCTGTACACCAGCCTATAGCGTTGACTCCTGCACTTACAGACACATCAGAGAATTGCATATTGCCTTTATTCAGAAACAGTCTGGACTCTGACATGTTGCTTGTCATATAAATGTCTTGCAGACCGTCATTGTTGATATCTCCGATGGCCACGCCACCACCATTGTATGCATTGATGTAATTGAATGGATTTACCATCGTTTTTTCATCTAGTATATTGCTGAAGTCAAAGCCAGAGCCAGCAGTTATATTTTTGAATCCTGAGCTCTTAGGACTTGGAGCCTTGTCTGAACCACAAGAAGATATGAGGCAAACAAATGTTATGAGAAGAAGGGATTTTATATAGTACATATAGTTTTAATATAATCTTGAGATTGAGTCAAATATAGTGAATTCAAGTCCATTAGAATTGGTCCATTTTGCACTTGTATTTCTTCATATAGTAGGATCGCTTTATGTTGGGTTTTAGGAGATTATTGTGTTGATACAATAGGTAGTAAGGCGTTCTAATAATTCTATATTAGCAAGTGAATTGACTTACAAGAATTTTAAATTTTGGCATTGATATTCAATAGGATACAGATATTATTTATTTTAATAACACTTTTTGTAGTTGGATGTGCACCTGAGAAGGATAATACATCTCAATCCGTACAACAGACTAGCGGTAAGCTGTTTGATAGTATTTCTCCAGAATCTAGTAACGTCCATTTTGCCAATAATATTCAAGAATCGGCAGAATTGAATTTTTTCAATTATGTATACCTCTATAATGGAGGAGGTGTTGGGCTCGGAGATATTAATAATGACGGACTACCTGATCTGTATCTGACATCTACACAAGGTACTGACAAGCTCTATCTCAATAAAGGCAATTTTGAATTTGAGGATATTAGTACCGCTGCTGGCATCGATATGTATCCTGGATACAAGTCTGGAGTTACCTTTGTTGATATTAATAGTGATGGGTGGTTGGATATTTATGTTTGCCGTTCAGGATGGTCAAAGGTTGTGAAGGAAAAGGAAAATCTACTTTTCATCAACAACAAAAAAAATGGATTTATCGAGGCAGCATCTGCTTACGGCCTCAATAGTTATGATCAATCTATTCAATCAGTCTTCTTTGATTATGATAGAGATGGTGACTTAGATATGTACTTGGCTAATCATCCAGATAAGTTTAAGCAGCCTATAGAGAAGATGATCGCCAACACTCAAAGTCCAAGTCATAAAAACTCTGATCGTCTCTATCGAAACAATGGCAATGGTACATTTAGTGAGGTAGGCCAAGAAGCCGGCATTAGAAATTATAGTTATAGCCTAGGTGTTGTCGCCAATGATTTTAATAAAGACGGTTGGATAGATCTCTATGTGACAAGTGATTTCCAACCCAGAGACAACTACTATCTCAATAATGGTGATGGAACTTTTACTGAATCTTTGCAAAAATATTTTCCGCATTGCTCATACTTTTCTATGGGTGTAGATGTGGTTGATCTCAATGGAGATGGATATAGTGATGTGTTTACAGGTGAGATGCTCGCAGAGGATAATGAAAGACAAAAGACGCAAATGGCGCCAATGAATATGCAGCGGTTTGCAGATATGGTCAACAATGGAATGCATTATCAATATATGCGTAACTCACTCCATCTTAATAATGGAAACGGGCACTTTAGCGATGTAGCACATTACTTAGGTATAGATAAATCTGATTGGAGCTGGTCTGTGTTGTTTAATGATTATGATCAAGATGGAGATGATGACCTCCTTGTTGCTAATGGGTGGCTCAGAGATACTCAGGATAAAGATTATTCTAAACGTACAAGTGCGCTCGCAGAAAAAAATAATTTTCAGTTGACCTTTGAGCAAGCCTACTCTTTGCTAAAAAGTACACCCGTAAAAAATTATGCTTTCAAGCAAACCGAAGACCTCAAGTTTGAAAAAACTTCTTCAGAGTGGGGCTTTAACATGGAGGGCTTTTCTAATGGAATGGCCAGCGCAGATCTAGATGGTGACGGCGACTTGGATGTGGTGGTTAATAATATTAATTCCAAGGCGAGCATCTACAAGAACAATGCTAACAATGGTAATTATCTAAAAGTCAAACTGAATGGCCCAGCAGGAAACAGGCAAGGCTACAATGCCAAAATTGAAGTCTCTGGCTCTAAGAAAACCTACTACAAAGAGTTTCAAGTTACTAGAGGATTCCAATCGTCTTGTGAGCCCATCGCCCACTTTGGTTTAAAGTCAGGAGAAAAAGTTAACAGCATAAAAGTTACTTGGCCAGATGGCAAAGTTGAAGTGCTTAGTGGGGTAGAGCCAGGACTTGTTACTATAGACTATAAGCAAGCTAAGACACTTCGAGAAGACACTTCTAAGAGGAATTTATTTCGGGAATCGACCACGGTAGTTCATACCCATAAAGAAAACTACTTCGATGATTATGGGGTGCAAGTACTCCTTCCGCACCTCCTCTCGCAGTTAGGCCCTGCCTTAGCAAAGGGGGATGTCAATGGAGATGGTTTAGAAGATATTTACGTTGGCGGTGCTGCGGGGCAGGCTGGAAAAATTCTATTGCAGAATTCTCAAGGACAATTTACAAAAGGTCAAGTGTTTGGTGGTAGCAAGACTTCAGAGGAAACAGAAGCTTTGTTTTTTGATGCAAATGGTAACGGTTTTATTGACTTATATGTCGGCACAGCTAGTAATCAATACAGTGATGCTGATCCGAATAACAGAGACAGACTGTATACAAATGATGGAAAAGGTAATTTCACTTTATCAACCGGACTGCCAGATATGATCAGTCAAACGGGTGCAGTAGCGGCAGGAGACTTTGACGGCGATGGAGACCTTGATTTATTTATAGGTGGCAGATTGTCGCATGGGCACTATCCCAATCCCGCTCCTGCAAAACTTCTGCAAAACAACAAAGGCCAATTTAAAGATGTGACGGAGACTTTAGCTAAGGAGCTACAATTGCCGGGAATGATTACTGATGCAGAATGGACTGACTATGATGCTGATGGGGATTTAGATTTGATGTTAGTAGGAGAATGGACAGATGTTTTGATTTATGACAACAAAGAAGGTCGACTCACTAGAAATACTAACGCGGTTGAGCAATCGCTCGTCGGTTGGTGGAATTCTATAGAATCAGCTGACTTAGATGGTGATGGCGATATCGATTATGTGTTGGGGAATCTAGGAGAAAACTATAAGTATCAAGCGAGCGATATTGAGCCCTTCGAGATATTTGCCGGCGACTTCGACAACAGTGGAGTGCAGGATATCGTCTTGAGCTATTATAATGATGAGGCACTCTACCCGGTAAGAGGTTTTCAGTGCTCGAGCGAGCAGATGCCCGATCTTAAGAAACAAATTTCTACCTACGAAGATTTCGGACAGTCAGATGTATTCAAAGTCTATGGTGCGGCTCTCGATGAGGCACTGCACTATAAAGCCAATTGTTTTACTTCTATGATTCTATGGAATGATAACGGAAAACTATCACCTAAAAAGTTACCCTATCAGGCCCAACTCTCTCCAGTACAATCTTCTGTAATAGAGGACATAGATGGCGATGGTGATCTGGATATAGTCACTGCGGGCAATTGGTATGTCGCTGAGGTGGAGACGCCAAGAGCAGATGCAGGTGTAGGCACCGTACTTATCAATCAAGGAGGTCAGAATTTTAAGGCTATGTCAAGTGCAGATTCAGGATTTTTTGCCAATCGTGATGTAAGAAATATGGTTGGTGTAAAAGGAGCAGGTGACAAGTTCCAACTTGTTATTGGCAATAATAACTCAGCTACTCAAGTCTTCGAGCTTAGATGAAACTAGTCAAGTGTGTTCTCCTTCCTTTGTTGGCACTCATAGCCTCCGCTTACATATCCGTATCGATTCCTGGGTTGAGTATCCCATTTACGGCGCAGAGCCTTGCTGTCTTTGTCATTGCTGGGTTGTTGGTACCTAAGTATTTTCTAATAGTGATACTCAGTTACTTGGGGCTAGGCATAGGTGGTGTGCCTGTCTTTGCAGAGGGCACCTCAGGTTTATCTAAAGTGCTCGGCAATAGTGGTGGGTTTTTATATGGTTTTATCTTTTCTGGGGCAGTCATTGCCTATTCTATTTCTAAGGATTTTAAGAGCCCCCTTACTCGTTTGATCAATGTGATGCTACTAGCGACTGTGGTGCTCTTTGTATTTGGAGTGGGGCACTTGGCTATCAAGTTAGATGTGCAAAAATCCCTGCTCTACGGTCTCTATCCCTATTGGAAAATGGCGTTGGTCAAAGCGCTGTTGGCAGCCCTTTTAGTCTGGGTTATTGGTCGCTTCAAGCCACAATTGGTTACTAGTCAACATATTTAGCGTCTATTAAGAGGTATTTAGGCCTTTAGCTCGCTGTTTTAGGGCAGTTAAAGGGGTAATCCTTCATATTAGCTTTAGTTATATATATTTTTGAGGTTCAAATAAGCAAAAACACGTGGTAGCATTAATAGTATTTTTTCTCGTTTCTATTGGGTTCTCTTTTTTATGCTCAATACTCGAGGCAGTACTCCTAAGTATTACACCTTCTTATGTTGTCCAACAAGCTAATGAAGGCACTTCTACAGGAAAGTTGCTTAACGAGTATAAAAAAGATATTGACAAGCCTTTGTCTGCTATACTCACACTTAACACAATTGCGCATACGGCAGGTGCCATAGGTGTAGGAGCCGCAGCAACTAAATTATGGGGTGGTAATATCTTAGCAACGGTTGTAACTCCTGTTGCGATGACCTTATTCATTCTTATTCTATCTGAGATTATACCCAAAACAATAGGTGCCAATAACTGGAAAAGTCTAGCACCATTTACAACGAGAACACTTAAGATCTTGATTGCAGTGCTCGCTCCTCTAGTATGGTTGTGCCAATTGACAACGAAATTTCTCAAAAAAGATAAAAGCAAATCAGTCCTCAGTCGTGCGGACTTTGCGGCGATGACTCAAGTGGGTGCCTCAAGTGGTGCTATCGCTAAAGAAGAATCGGAGATCATCTCCAACTTGCTCAATTTCGAAAAGATGTCTGTCAGAGACATTATGACACCACGTACTGTGGCCTATATGCTTGAAGAGAATATGACTGTTGATGAATACCTTAAGTCTAACCCTGCTAAGGTCTACTCTAGGATACCTGTATATGCAAAGGACAAAGACAAGATTACAGGCATCGTCTTGAAGGATGATATCCTCTCTTGTGTTATAGAAAATGGGAAAGACCAGAAGATCAAGGATTTGATGCTTGAAGCCAATTCAGTCAATGATAAGACGCCTCTCCCAGAAGTCTTTAAGTCGCTGACACGTAATAAGCAGCACCTCTCCGTCGTGAAAGATGAATATGGCAGTGTTGTGGGCTTAGTCACTATGGAAGATGTCTTTGAGACCCTCCTCGGCCAAGAAATCGTTGATGAATCTGACCAGGTGGTAGATCTCCAGTTATATGCTCGTCAGAAATATGGCGACAACAAAGAGTAGGCTACCAGCCCATTCTTTTCTTTAGATCTATAATTTGTGTAAGGTGGTGCCTGCCGTGCCAAGCGTAGAGTGCACCCATATCATTAAGGGTAAGGTCTGCTTTCATCTCAGGATGATGGAGTTTTCTATTCCATTCAGCTTCAGACATATTTTCGGTAAGATGCGTTAGTCTTTTGTGCACACCTGTTAGGATATCTAGAGAAGCATCTATGCCCAATTGTGCATCGCTACCTTGTGCCCATTTATCCTGGTCATAGGTCTTTATTGTAGGATGGTCTTCTGTTAGTGCCAACTTGAACCTAGCGAAGCTATTAATATGACTATCAGCAAGATGATGTACAATCTGTCTGGTCGTCCAACCCTCTGTTCTATAGGGTGTGTCGAGCTGTTCCTTCGTGAGATTATGTGTTGTTTGTCTGAGCAGCCCTGGCAGCTCTCTAAGGCGCTGTACGTATTTGTTGCGTAAGTCTGCTGTATAGGTGTCAGGCTTTTGGAATTTACCTGTTGGATAGCGCAAGGCATTGAGATCTTGATCATTCATAGTGAATCGATTTAGTGCTTTCCAAAGATTGAGGTTTTATTTGAATTATCGCATCCTAACTAGGGTTATCTTAGCGGAAACGAACAGGTATAAACTTCATATATATGCGTATAGTCCTTTCATTATTGATCGCAGCTCTTATATGTTTTGCTGGGTATAGAGGCTTCCAACTCATCGAATTAAGTCAAGAGGTCAATGAAAAGAAGTATGACTTTGCAGAAGTCAATAAGATCACCTATGGGCTCTTTAATATTGATATATGGAAGGATAAGATCTTCTCTATTATTGAATCTAAAGCGGAGGGGTTTGAGTTTGGCGCTAAGGATCTCCAAGGATTTAAGGTCCAAATAGAGAATTACCTCTATGGAATGCATAGCGAATATATAGAGTCTGGCAAGTTGGTAGAGATGTTTATGGATAGCCAAAAGAAAGACAACAATAAGATGATGGGCCTACTGATGGGCCTATTTAAGGGCGGCATCGAGGATCAGATCAAAAACATAGACTTCAAGGATAAAATTCCTGGCATCGCAGATCAGATGATGGGCGAGTTCGAGAAGAAAATACCTGAACTCAAAAAGCAAATCACCAAGCAGGTTTCTGATATGCTGGTCAAAGAATCGACAAGCACATTAAATGACAGGCGAGATATTATCTATAGCAAGTACGGCGTAGATAGCCAAGTTGCTGTCAATTCAGTTATCGAGGGAGATGTAATAGAAGCTGATTTGGTTTCCAAAAGTCATATACAGCAGATTTTAGGTGCTCTATTAGTCGCTTTTTTGTTGCTATTGATTCTTCAAAAGCAGCTTACCTTCAAGTTGGCTATGGTCTGGTTGACAGTTGTTTGTATTGTCTGTTTGAGTTTGGGGCTAGCCTTGCCTATGATAGACTTAGATGCTAGGTTATCTGATGTTGATTTGACCTTGATAGGGGAGTCTTTACACTTTGACGAGCAGGTGATGTATTACCAAAGCAAGAGTATAATTGATGTCACGAAGACACTCCTGCGTGGAGGTGCTTGGGATATGAAATTGGTAGGATTCTTAATCTTACTCTTCAGTATCATCCTACCTTTCCTTAAGATGTTATTGACGACAGTATATCTATATGTTAAGAGTGCACAGAAAAGCCAGTTTGTCAAGACGGTCATTTTCTATCTCGGCAAGTGGAGTATGGCCGATGTCTTTGTGGTCAGTATTTTCATGGCCTATATAGGTTTCTATGGGTTGCTCAATTCTCAATTGTCCAATATGGCTGGTGGTTCTGATACAATAAGCATAGAGACAGTCAACTACTCCAAATTCTCACCAGGCATTATATTTTTTACTCTGTATTGCCTTCTTTCTATCATTATGAGTATGCTCATTCATAGAAAAAAACAGAAGGTAGATATGGATGAATTAACTTCTCAGGCCAGTATCTAAAATATGGCATAAAGTTTGAATTTAAGGATATAACGAATTATAACACCCCTCATAACCATTACTATCATACTCAATAGGAGGGGGTATTGATATACCCTAATCCATTTTTAATGCAACCACTTACATCTGCCGTTTCGGCAATCCTACCGTTTATGGTCTTGATGAGGCCACTCCTCTCTTCTTTATCACAAGTATTAATGTCGGGATCTAAAATTGATTCCATACAAGCAACAGAATTCTAGCTGTATAGCCAGTTCCGTTATTGTTTGGTTTGCTGATTGGTGTGGCTCTATCCATAGCTAAGCCTAATCAGATTGATTATTCATCACTTACACTCTTATCTATCTACTATGTATTCATTGCATACCCTTGCGGTAAAGTATGGCTTTATTGCCTTCTTTAGTTTTTGTTTTTACACGACTGTCTTTGCACAGCAAGACTCCCTCAACAACGATTTCAACGATGGGATGGGCATCTGGGAACAAAGCCTATATTCCAATCTTGTCAACACTGGTGCAAGCGAACAAGAAAAATGGTTGATGCTACAAAAAGGAGTAGGTCAAAACAATTCCGAATTCCAAAGTACTAATCCGCACATCACATCCATACCTATAGATTTGACAGATTTCTGCGCAGTGGATATTTCATTTGAAATGATGGCGCTAAGAACTGGAGATGGTACTGAAGTTTTTCTTGAAGTTTCGCACGATGGTGGTCAGACTTTTCAGTTGTTGCGAGAAGCTAGTGAGGTTAATTCTCTTCGCAGTGGAAGCTCATTTGTAGAAACTCAATTGCAGAAGTTTAGTTTTCCGATCAGAAGTTTTGTAACCAACAATATGGTCTTCCGATTGAATACTATCAATATGACTGACCAATCTCAAATATTTATAGATAATATCAAATTTGAAGGTAAGCCTTCTGAAGATAATTTATTAGCTATTTGGCAGATGGGATCTCTCAATGATCAGGAACAAGATAAGTTTATTGCTCTCGATAGTCACGGAAACTGTGTCGGTGTAGAAGCATATCCATTACAAATACCTGAAAGTTCCAATAACTCTCATTTTGATGTAGAAGGATTCAGTCAAAATTTTTTGCCTGAGGAAAATCTAAATTTACTTGCAAGTTCTCAGAATAATGGAGCCTTATGTTTTGAGTTGACTGGTGATGGAAATGGTTCTTTGGCCAGTCTTTCTTTTTCGTTAACCTTGACGCCGGAGGTCAGAGGGCAAGTATCAGGATTTGAATTTATGGAGAGGGCGGTCACAACCTTTAGGGGTGCAACTAATAATTACCCTACACAGTTTGATCTTAAGATATTTAGGGGGGAGAAACTTATTTTCAGTCAGAGTGATATAGCGACATCAGAACAATGGTCAGATAGAATTTTTAGATTGTCACATATTCAAGAACTACAAGTGACTAATTCTGAACAGTTTACTTTTGAATTGACACCAACCTCTAGAATTAATAATGGAGCAGATCTTTCAGTTTGGTTTATAGATGAAGTGAAAGTATTAGGTGGTTGTTGCGAAGTTGATTGTGATCTAGTAGAGGTGCATGTAGATCAAGAATATACTGATGAAGGAGTTGTACTTACTCCGGTAATAGATGAAGGATCAGATATTTGCATACCAGAATGTATTGGAAATATAACAAATCAAGGATCAGAGGTACTTGCTGTTGATAATAGCGGTGCTTTGGGTTGGTCATATTATAATTCTGCTGAGACTGTAAGTAGAGAAGAGGCATTGGTGTCATTGCCTGAAGATTTTGAAGAACATTCTTTTGATCTGGTCAGTGGATCAGGGATGCCTTCTATAATAGAGACAGAGGTAATTAATTTGTGTCCTGGCAGTACTTATGCAGTTTGTTTTGATCATATAGGTCAAGGTGCTGGATCGGATGTAACTCTTCCTGCTGTGTCGTTTGCCATAGATGGAAGCAAGCAAAAAGATGCGCAGGTTAGTACAGATCTCAAAAGGACATGTATGAGTTTTGTTGCAACTAGTGATCACCATAGAATTGCCTTGAGTAGCCAAGAGGGGTCTTCGAGACAACAGTCAAGTCACAATTATATTGATAACATCACTGTAGATGCTTTATTTGTAGGAGAGCCAGAGTCAGTTGGTGTTGTTTGGGGTAAATCCGTATTGTTTCCCACAAATGTTACAACAGCTTTTGTAAATAGAAATTACCAATTCCGTCTTCTTAATGTTATCGATACGACGGAGACTTTTAACAATGAGATCTTGTACTCTATGTGTTTTGATGTAGCCTTTGAGCCGTCTGGTGGTAACTCGCAGAGTCTTGAGAGTATTAAGGTTTCTATAGGTTCAGATATTCAAAACGTGTTTGATGATGTATCTTACGGTGACCAGTTGTGTTTAAATTTCCTTTCTAGCGAACGGACTCATTTATTGAGATTTGAAGCCTTTGATGCTAACAAAAAATTATTAAGTGAAGCCCCAGTGGGTTTTTCTAGCATACATTTCAAGACCTTTCCTCTCCGTGTTACTGATAATACAGACGAAGCAGTAGAGTGGACAAAGCCTGATGGCAGTACCTCAGAAGATTACGAATTGTTTGCAGAAGCAGAAGGAGAGTACACGCTTAATTTTGTAAATTGTAACGCCTGTGTTAGATCCCAAGTTTTTAGTGTAGAGTATGACAAGAGGGTATGCCCTTCTGCACAGGTTATAAGTTGTGAGGAATCATTTAATCCTGAGGTTAATAATAGTCTTTCTTTAAGACAACCTGCTCTACCTTTTTCTATTGGAGAGTTTGATTATGAAGATAGCTATATAGGAGAATCTTGTATTACCAACATTGAAAGAAGGTGGACGGTAGAGCGGTTGTTGTTTGACGATACTTACGATACGATAACTTGCTTGCAGTTGATTGAAGTTGAGGACAAGGATGGGCCAGTTTTTTTAGGCTTATCTGATTTTACATTGAACTGTATAGATGCGTTGCCCGAACCTGTCAGGCCAAATGTTTTTGATAATTGTTCAGAGGGTGTAACAGTTGTATCAGAAGATATTGAACAAGCTGGAAGTGGCTGTGATAATAATCCGATTTTGATTTCTAGGCACTGGACTGCGACAGATGCGTGCGGTAACGTTACTACTGCCGTTCAGGAGTTTGAAATAATATATGATTCGCCTTCGATAGTCTGTCCTCCTTCCTTCCAAGTTGATTGTCAAGAAGAAATTGTACCATCCGAACCAGAAATAATATTAACCTGTGTTGATTTGGATGTGTCTTACTTTACAAATTTAGATTTGGTCGCAGGTAGTTTAGGTTGTCAGGGCGCGGTCTATGAGATGACTTATACGGCGATCGATGCTTGTGAACGCAGTGTGAGTTGTGTCCAAAATTTTGAAATTACTGGTCAGATCTTAGAAGCTACTTGCCCAGCTAGTGTGACTTTGCAGTGTTTGGAAGATTTTAGTTATGGTGTCCCAACATATGTTTCGACTTGTAATGCCGCTGTTGCTATTCATAATTTTGCGCCTCAGTTGGTCGTTGGAAATGCGTTGTGTAATGGTGCTTTTTATGAGGTGCCGTATGAAGTTGTAGATGCTTGTGGCCTATCTGCAACTTGTGTCCAAGAGATTCAGATCGAGAACCCAGGAATGAGTATGGTCTGTCCATTTCCTCAAATAGTTACTTGTCTGGAAGATATTATCGTAGGTGTACCAACTGTTACAGAAGCTTGTGGGCTGACGACTTATTATACTACATTAGGACCAGATTTATTGTCTGGATCAGCAGATTGTAGTGGTGCAGTATATCAAATCAGTTATACGGCTTATGATTATTGCGATAATGAACTGACTTGTTTTCAGTCATTTACAATTCAGAATGATGGATTAAGTATAGTTTGCCCGGCAGATAGAACTGTAAGCTGTAGTTCAGAAGTTGTTTCAGAAATACCTGAGCTAATTTCTTTTTGTGAAACAAACCCAAACTTTGTTGTTTCTAATGCTATGGCACTTGGGTCTTCATTGAGTTGTGATGGAGAGTTGTATACCTTGACTTATACTGGCTCTGATAATTGTGGAAATGTAGAAATTTGTGTGCAGAACTTTGAAATTCAAAATGCAGGCTTAACAATCAATTGCCCTCCTAATGCTATTGTAGATTGCTTTGCTCAGATACAGCCAGGACAACTATCTGTATTTAGCAGTTGTTCTGTTGGCTTTACAGAGAGTATCTCTGAACCTCAATTGTTAGCAGGTACAGCAGGATGTGATGGAGCTGCGTATGCGTTAACATATAATGTTTCTGATGCTTGTGGAAATCAAGAGAGTTGCATACAGGAGGTAACTTTATCGAATTCTGGCTTGTCCTTGACTTGTCCGCTAGATGTGGTAGTTACAGATTTTGAATCCGTTGTTTCAGGAATTCCGGTTGTAATTCAAGCTTGCGGGCTTAACTACGCTGTTGTCTCTACAGAACCCTTGATAACCAATGTCAATTGTGATCAGGTTGAGCATATAATTACTTATACCGCTGAAGACTTTTGCGGCACAGTGCTTAGCTGTGATCAATATATAACAGTCAATGATGACAATAATGCAATTGATGCATCATTCATCTGCGAGAATAGTTCTTATTTCTCGAATCTAGATTGCGATCAAGGAGGGACGTTTGATGCCCAAGAATGTGTTGAAGGTAATGATCCTGAAAACCCTTGTGATGATGTAACTTTCGACTTAGTGGTTGTTGATGCTGCATGTTATGGCGAAGCCTCTGGCTCAATAGAAATTATTGTGACATCAGGCAATCCACCATACGAATTTTCACTGGATAACCAGAATTGGACTACCATAACAGAATTTATGAATCTCTTGGCTGGTGATTATACTGTTTACATAAGAACAACTAATGGACCTGCGTGCGAATTCCAATATAGTGAAGTAATTTCACAGCCTGAGTTAACTCCAGCTGACGCTGGGGATGATCAAGAAATTTGCATTGGATATGAGGCCACACTTAGCGCTTCGGGTGGCGTAGCTTATTTGTGGAGTACGGGAGAGTCTTCTGCGTCTATAGTAGTTAGTCCGTTGAAAACAACTATGTACTATGTTACAGTTACTCAGGAGGATGGCTGTTATAATGAAGACAGTGTAGTAGTAGTTGTAAACGAAAACAATAGCGCGCAGGCAGGAGAAGACTTGGAGATTTGTATTGGAGACTTGATCTTTTTGGAAGCTACAGGTGGTCAATCTTATGTCTGGAGTAACGGCAATCAGACAGCTGGAATCTTATTGGTTCCAAATATAACTACCACATATACAGTAACAGTTACAGATGCAAATGGATGTACTGATACAGATGAGGTCGTCGTCACTGTACACGAGAATACGACTAGTGCAGTTACTAACGGAGCTGAAGTTTGTGTTGGGGAATTTGCTGAATTAGTTGCTTCTGGTGGCGTTTCATATTTGTGGAATACGGGGCATACAGCCTCAGTATACAATGTTGCACCTCTTGTTACCACAGCGTATCAAGTTACTGTTACTGATGAGAATGGTTGTACAAAGGAACTTGCAACTTCAGTTGTAGTCAACGAGAATATTAGTGCAGACGCTGGAGTAGATCAATCTATTTGTTATGGAGAAACGGCTTCTCTATTAGCCAATGGTGGGGTGTCCTATTTGTGGTCTACAAATGAAATAACAAATTCAATTTCTGTAACACCCACACAAACCACAACCTATTCAGTTACTGTAACAGATACAAATGACTGTACAGATGAAGATGAGGTGACAGTAGAAGTGTTTGATTTACCAGAAACGAGCATAGAAGGCGATGCAGAGCTGTGCCTAAACGAAACTGTTGAGTTAGTCGCCAGTGGCGGCACCAGTTATTCGTGGAATGAAGGCTCGACGACAGCATCAATAAATGTATCACCAACACTTACAACAACCTATGAAGTAACAGTTACCGATGCAAATGGCTGTTCGGCTTCGACGACGCATACATTAGTAGTCAATGAGAATACAACTTCGGCTATTAGTTCCAATGCAGAGCTGTGCTACGGAGAGCA
>CALBWK010000103.1 GCA_937969415.1 uncultured Saprospiraceae bacterium
AATTATTCTAAGCTCTATAAAACTAAGGAAGACTCTTTAGGTAGAATTAAAATTAAACTTAAGACAAACTACAACGGAATATTCCCGTGCTTCTTCTTAGGCAAGCTCACCGCCTTATTCTCCAAGAGCGCAAAGCCTCTAATAAGTTTCCTTCTAGTATCCTTAGGTGCTATCACCTCATCGACAAAGCCGCGCTCGGCTGCTGAGTATGGATTGGCAAATAGGCGTGCATACTCCGCTTCTTTTTCGGCGAGCTTAGCAGCTGGGTCAGCGGCAGAGGCAATTTCTTTTCTGAAGATAATTTCACTGGCTCCCTTGGCGCCCATCACGGCGATCTCCGCAGAAGGCCACGCAAAGTTGAGATCAGCGCCGATGTGCTTAGAGTTCATCACATCATAAGCACCACCATAGGCTTTTCTAGTGATCACAGAGATACGGGGCACAGTCGCCTCACTCAGTGCAAAGAGCAATTTAGCACCATTGGTAATGATAGCGTTCCATTCTTGATCTGTGCCAGGCAAGAAACCGGGTACATCTACAAGTACTAGAAGCGGCACATTAAAGCAATCACACGTCCGCGTAAATCTTGCAGCCTTCTTAGACGAGTTGACATCAAGACAACCTGCAAGACTCATTGGTTGGTTGGCAATAATGCCAATGCTCTTTCCAGCCAATCGCGCATAACCGACGACGATATTTTCTGCGTAGTCTTTGTGGATTTCGAAAAAACTCTCTGTATCCACGATCCCTTCTATGACAGACTTAATATCATATGGCTTGTTCGCCGTATCTGGAATGATGCTTTCTAGTTCCTCTCTGATTTCATCACCTAGAGTATAGGGTAGAGCAGCTGGTTTCTCCTCACAGTTTTGTGGGAGGTAGCTGAGCAATGTTTTTATTTGATTGAGACAATCTAAGTCATTAGATGCCGTCAGATGTGTAACGCCAGATTTTGTAGAGTGGGCACTAGCACCACCTAGTTCTTCTGACGTAACTTCTTCATTAGTAACTGTCTTGACGACATTGGGTCCAGTGACAAACATATAACTGGAGTCCTCAACCATAATGGTAAAGTCCGTCATTGCTGGCGAGTAGACCGCACCTCCAGCGCAAGGACCCATAATGGCAGAGATCTGCGGGATGACACCTGAGGCTTGTACATTTCGGTAAAAGATATCTGCATACCCGCCTAGTGAGCGGACACCTTCTTGTATTCTCGCACCACCACTATCATTGAGCCCAATAAGAGGCAAGCCCGTCTTCATCGCCAGATCCATAATCTTGCAAATCTTCTCTGCATGTGTCTCTGAAAGTGAGCCACCAAAGACTGTGAAGTCTTGAGCAAATATATAGACTGGTCTGCTGTCTATAGTCCCGTGACCAGTGACCACGCCATCCCCATAGAAGATCTGATCCTCCATTCCGAAGTCTTTGGTTCTATGCGTCACCAAGATGCCTATCTCATCAAAAGAACCATCATCTAATAGCAGATGTATTCTTTCACGTGCTGTTAGTTTTCCCTTCGCGTGTTGCTTAGAGATACGATTTTCTCCACCGCCTAGTTTGGCGAGGTCAGTGAGCTTTTTGAGATGGTCTTTCTTGTCTTGCATTGTCTGGGTCTGTCGGCCTATTAATATATCGTTTAAGCTTTAGCCTTCTTTATGGCTTCAGTCAATTTTGGTACGACATCAAATAAGTCTGCACATACACCATAATCTGCCGCTTTAAAGAAAGGTGCTTCTGGATCTTTATTAATGACAACGATGCACTTACTGCTATTCACTCCTGCGAGATGCTGGATAGCACCAGAAATTCCTGCAGCTATATAGAGGTTAGGCTTTATGGCTACACCCGTTTGTCCTACGTGCTCGTGGTGTGGTCTCCATCCTATGTCTGCAACAGGTCTAGAACAAGCGGTCGTTGCACCTAGAGAATTGGCTAGATCTTCTATGATACCCCAGTTACCTGGATCTTTCATTCCTCTACCGGCAGAGACTACAAGTTCTGCTTCTGGAAGTGGAGCTGTATCTCCTTGCTGCTTATTGGTAGAGATAACTTTTATTTTACTTGCAGGGACATCTACTGAAAGGGGGGATACAGTGACATCAGCACCAATCACTTCAGGCTTGATGGAGTTACCAGAAAGTGTCAAGACTTTAACGTCAGAATCTATTTGATAATCTGCTACTGCTTTTCCCGCAAATACATTTTTCTTCACTTTAAAGGCACCGTCATTTGTTGGGACGGCATTGGCAGCTGTGACACAACCTGCGCTCAGTTTTACAGCGATTCTTCCTGCTAGCGATTTTCCTACAGAATTATGAGCTAGGATGACCACTTTTGCGCCTAGAGCTGTAGCAGCACCTGAGAGAGCCGCCGCATAAGTCTGTGAGTCAAAGTGTCCTAGGTTGTCAGAAGAAATATGATGCACTGCAGAAGCGCCATATTGGCCTAGAGCTGATGCTCCATTGGCATCTCCAATGACAACGGCAGCACATTCTGTTCCCAGAACTTTAGCTGTTGCGCTACCATAGGCTACAGCTTCTAGAGCTGCTTTCTTAAATTTTCCTTCGTGTGATTCGGCATAAACTAATACCATAATATATTGTGTTTGACTTTTTTGTTAATAAGGTTTCTTATAGGACTTTGGCTTCTTCTTGGAGAAGACGTACCAGCTCGTCCATATTGTCTGGGTCTATCATTTTGACACCCGCCTTGTCAGCAGGTAAGGCAAATGATGAGACCTTCACCAAGTTGTCTCCACCCGCAGCAGCTACCACATTAAGCGGCTTTCTCTTCGCCATCATAATACCGCGCATATTTGGGATTCTTTGCTCTGCCATTCCCTTGGCTGCGCTTAGGACCAGTGGTGTCGTTATTTCTGATACTTCGTTACCGCCCTCTATCTCTCTGGT
>CALBWK010000104.1 GCA_937969415.1 uncultured Saprospiraceae bacterium
CCTGGCGAAATTCTACAATGAAGACTATAGACTATTCCAGACGAGATATCTCAGCGAGAAGCTGTATCGCGAAACAAGAGAATATGACTATGCCTTGGAAGCTCTCGAAATAATCAGGAAAAGATTGAAGTATGAAAAAAAAGGAACGCAACAGCAGGATAAAAAGCAGAAAATTGTCAATAAGCTAAAAACCTACCTAGCACAATCCCCTATCGAAAAGGCTTGGTTATTTGGTTCCTTTGCAAAGGACAAATGGAAATACGATAGTGACATAGATATTCTCATCCAACTAAAAAAATCTGCGAAGCTCGATCTCTTAGATTATATAGGCATCACCCACGAACTAGAAGACTTGTTACAAAGAAATGTTGACCTTGTACAAGAGGGCACTCTCAACCAGGAAATAGAGGAAGTAGTTAACTCAGAAAAGGTTCTCATCTATGAAACATAAAGAAGATAGAGAACGACTCGTCCATATGAAGCAGGCTATAGATAAAATTATGAAATACACGGAAGAGGTAGATTTCATTGAATTTGAAAAGAATGAAATGCTACAAGATGCCATATTCAAAAATCTTGAAATAATTGGAGAAGCGGCTTATAAAATCACCAATGAAACAAAAACACTTCACCCAAATATAGAGTGGAGAAAAATAGAAGGTTTACGACATAGATTGGTACACGACTATTGCAAAGTTGATCTAGAGTTGGTTTGGCAAATGAAACACAAGAGTTTACCAGCACTTCTCAGAGACATAACATCTATTCTTAGCCAGGATAGTTGACGAGTCCTACTATTATTACAATCCTTTTATTTCTGCCAATAAAAAGTCAGATTGTCAATCAATAAAGAAGAGTAACTTGAAAAATCCTACAAGCTATAATTCGGCTCTAGTCTATGCTCTGCTGTTCCGTACCAGTCGTTGATAATCTTAATCACAGACTCTGTATCATCTACGAGCGGAATAAGATCCATATCCTTAGGAGAGATGTTCCCAAATTTTTCCAAAAGTGTTTTCTGTATCCAATCTTTTAGCCCACCCCAGTAATCAGATCCGTAAAGGATGACAGGTACTGCTGTGATCTTATTGGTCTGGATAAGTGTTATGGTTTCAAACAACTCATCTAGTGTACCAAATCCTCCAGGCATCGCAATAAGTGCTTGGGAGTACTTTACGAACATCACTTTTCTGACAAAAAAGTATCTGTGATTGATGTGCTTATCCTGATCAACGTATTGATTTCCGCCTTGCTCAAAAGGGAGCTCGATATTCAACCCTACAGAGACGCCACCTTCTAGATGAGCGCCTTTGTTGGCAGCTTCCATTATCCCAGGACCACCGCCAGAAATAATGCCAAAGCCTTCCTTGACCATAGCACGAGCCAAGTCTACAGTCTCTTGATAATACTTTTGATCTGGCTTGGTTCTAGCTGAACCATATATCGACACACAAGGGCCTATCTGATTTAATCTTTCAAAACCATCAACGAACTCGGCCAACACCTTGAACATAGTCCAAGAGTTTTCGCCTTTCATTCCAGTCCACTCCTTTAATTTTCTCGTCGTCATATTATATGTTTTGTCTTACTTTGACATCTTGTAAGACTTAATAACTAATTTCTTTTGCTCTCTAGTTTCCTTTCTAATTACATTAAAGAAAGTAGCACTTGCTAGCAATACTATTGCAGTAATTATCATCGGTAATAGTTTAAGATTATACAGTGACTGCCTTATACTTCTGATACTCCTGCTCGATATGATCTCTCAATTCGGCAAAAGTGTCAAACTTCTCAAAGAGATCTTCCATACTGCTTCTCGTATTGCTCAGAGAGACAGCATAACGCAAGACATCCTTCTTGGAGATAGATTTAGGACAAAGGATAATCAATCTCTCTACCACATTGCGCAATTCTCTGATATTACCTGTCCAATTTATTTTTTGCAATTCCTTGATAGCTGCGTCTTCTATCTCTTTGTTTGGCATTCCATATTCTTTACAGATCTGCCCATTGAAATAATCTACCAACTCTGGAATATCAGACTTTCTATCATTAAGTGACGGCACCTTCATAACGATTACCGCCAATCTATGGTATAAATCTTCCCTAAAGTTTCCTTTAGCTATTTCACGTCTTAAATCTTTATTTGTTGCAGAAACGATACGGACATCTACATTGATGGTCTTATCGCCGCCTACACGTGTAATTCTATTTTCTTGTAGTGCTCTTAGCACCTTGGCTTGTGCACTCAAACTCATATCCCCGATCTCATCAAGAAACAGCGTCCCTCTATTGGCCAATTCAAACTTTCCAGCTTTGTCCTTGTGAGCACCAGTAAAAGATCCTTTGGTATGTCCAAACAACTCAGACTCGATTAACTCAGAAGGTATAGCTGCACAGTTAACTTCTACGATAGGTCCATCTTTTCTATTAGATCTTTCGTGCATCCATCTGGCTACAAGCTCTTTACCTGTACCATTAGGTCCTTGGACAAGCACACGTGCATCTGTAGGGGCTACCGTTTCGATAGTCTCCTTGAGCATATTTATCTCCGTAGACGAGCCAACTATAGTCGTGGCTTTGGTTGTCTTCTTGATACGCTTCTGTAGCGTCTTCTTTTGCACGACGAGTGTAGACTTATCTAGGGCATTTCTTACCGTGATGAGAAGTCTGTTGAGATCTGGCGGCTTAGATATAAAGTCGAAAGCCCCTTTCTTAACAGCTTCTACTGCCGTATCGATATCACCATGGCCACTTATCATAATGACAGGCAGATCTGGAGCCACTTCAGCAAGTCTATCCATCACATCCATACCATCCATCTTAGGCATTTTAATGTCTAGGATGATAACATCGTACTTGTCTTGCTTTACTTTGACTAGGCAGGTAAGGCCATCTTCCGCTTCGGCGACCTCATACTTTTCCATTTCTAGAATATCTCTTAAGGTCCTTCTTATAGACCTTTCATCATCTACAATTAAAATTCTTGGTGCAACTGCCATGCGTATCTTTCTTAATTTTCGAGTAATAACTTAGTTAAATACCTATAAATCAAGGAGTTACACTAGTCAATCTAGCTTATTCCTTAGGTCAATAGGCAACGAAAAAGCAAGATACATTAAATAATTATATAATGTATAAATGACTTATCAAGAGCATAATACAAATTATAGTAATGTCTAATATTAAACATTTTGAGTTGCCAGATAACTCATCAAGCCTACACCTGTAGCCAAGGCAGATTCATCGATATCAAAGGTAGGAGTGTGGACCGGAGAGGTAATGCCCTTACGCTGATTGCCCGTGCCTAGGCGGTAAAAACAAGCTGGCATCATCTGCGTATAAAATGAGAAATCTTCAGCTGTCATCCGTTTGTCTAACAGGACCACATTGTCTTTTCCAAGAAACTTTTCTGCGTGACCCATAGCGGCCGTAGTGAGTGGGACATCATTCTTTAGCGTTGGATAGCCATGCTTTATCTTGACCTTAGCTTTAGCGCCATAGGCCTTAGCCGTGTAGGTGGCGATCTGCTTGATCATCTTCTTGAGATGGGCCCGATTGGTTTCATCCATAGTCCTCAGTGTACCCATAAGACTCACACTCTCAGGGATGATGTTGGTCGCACCGCCTTTAGAATTAATTTTACCAAAGCTCAAGACCGCAGGCACTTTAGGATCAGAATAACGACTGATAACTTTATGTAGGGCTGACACCACCTCTGCACTGACCATAACAGGATCTATAAAGTTAAGAGGCAAAGCGGCGTGCCCTCCTTTACCCACGACTTCTATAAATATCTCATCAGCAGAAGCCATATACTCGCCAGGATGAAATCCAACTTTACCTGCCTCTAACGGTGGATGGACGTGCTGACCAAATATTTTAGCCTTGGAAGGATTTTTTATGGCTCCCTCTTTTATCATAATGGAAGCGCCACCAGGTAGCTGCTCTTCTCCGGGTTGAAATACAAATCGATAGGTGCCCTTGAGTTCTTTCCTTAGGGATTGTAAAGTAATGGCAGCACCCAACAACATTGTCGTATGCGCATCGTGTCCGCAAGCGTGCATGACACCTGTACGCTTAGAGGCATAAGGCACTTTATTTTCTTCTGCAATCGGCAGGGCATCCATATCCCCGCGCAAGTAAACCAGTCCTCCTTTCTGCGCTCCTTTTATTTCTGCAACGATTCCATACTTGCAATAACCCGACTTAAATTTAATACCGTGCTCTGTGAGGAGACTCTGAACGTACTCACTTGTTTCTTTTTCAGCAAAAGACAGCTCTGGATATTGATGCAAGTGGCGGCGCATCTCTATCAGATTTCCATTAAGCTTTTCAACTTTGGTCTTTATTTTTTTGACAATGGACATAGACAGAGCTGTGGTTAAAATTTAAAATAATAGTGCAACAAAGGTAAGCAACTTTACACCCTTGGTTTTTTAAATAAAAATGTGGCTAACATCGACAGCTCAGACCAGGTGCTATAATTCTTAGCATAGTGTAGATTGGTCTTATGAGCGGAGGTTCCTTGGTTTAATGGCATCAATTCAAAGACGCCATCCCGCAATTCAGGAAGGGCACTTCCTTGTACATCAGATTCCCGATATCCTATCCAACTTTTCTTCCCTATCAACACGGGAAATAAATTAGTAAATATTTTTTCCCGAGAAGGAGAAGACAATAGAACTAGAGGAAAACCTATTAGACACAAAACAGCAGCTCCGATATCAACCAACCGCTTAGTCCGTATATGAAATGGCTGCGTAATTTTATAAAAAAGATCTAGAGTATACCACTCACCTACCCTTTCCTTAGAGTCACTACCTAAGATAGAAGTGTTGTCATTATTGGCCAACTTAAAAGATACTTTATTACCCAGATCAGCCATCGCAGTGAAGATCTGCTGTGTAGACATATCCTTACTACAAAATACAATTTCGTTTAACGATCTCGACTCGACTATATCGGGGAGATCTGCTAGAGTCCCTATCATTCCTTGGCCATCAACACCTACAGAACCGATGTAAGCTTCTGCGCCAGAAAACTGCGTAATGATCTTGTCTATCTTCTTTACTGAATCTGAATTACCAACGATGGCTACCCGCTTAGCAGATTGGGTGTCAAACTGTGTCGTCCCAAATAACATTCGATTATACAAGCGTCTGCTTACATACAAAATAACCGAAGACAACAAGGCAAGACTCATCAATATCAATCGAGAGCTCCTCCACTCTGATGGCATCAAGCTATAGAGCGACAACATTGATAGACTACTAAAAATAAATCCATAAAAGAGATGTTTCAAATTATGTCGTCGATCATACTGACCTAAAAATCCATAACAAATTATGGCCACAAAAGTCAACACCAGAAAAATAAAATTGAACTCTCCGCTCTTATAATAGTTGGGATCTTGATGATAACCGATTGCCCAAAGGTGCTCGACTGCTTTAGTGGCACCAAAAAGCAACACCCAATCTAACAAGGGTCTTAGGATGGCTCTGGCAAATTTTCTTGTCAGCCCCACTATGGCTGACGCTATAATTCCGAACCGCAAAATTGCTGCCCACAATGCTGAGCCTTTATTTCTTTTGCCAGCATAGATACCCATCGCACCATAGAAGTTTGTCAAATACTTTCGGGAAAGCTTACGCGTACTTTCTCCTTTAAAGTGGATGATCTGTGTCGTCGGCAGATAGTGAATAGCCTGCCCAGTTTTTTTTATCTGATAAGACAATTCTATGTCTTCACCATACATAAAATAATCTTCATCAAAACCTCCAATCTTTTGCAGTAGATCTGTTTTTGCAAATGTAAAAGCTCCTGTCAACACCTCTATCGGATTGACCTCAGAATCAGAAAGATGTCCCTGATAATAATAATTGAACACTTTTGATCGAGGAAATAGTCTACTGAGTCCAGACAACTTATAGATAGAATTGAGTGGTGTAGGAAAACCACGCTTCGATTCTGGTAAGTAAGTCCCAGAACCATCGACCATCTTGACGCCTACGGCTCCGACTTCACTATGTTTATCCAAGTACTGTGCACAAATACTTAAAGTGTCTTCTTGAAGTATCGTATCTGGATTGAGGATAAGGGTGTAAGGCTGAGCAGCAATTTTTATAGCCTGGTTATTGGCCTTAGAAAATCCTTTGTTATCAGTGTTATAGATGTATTGGATAGATGGAAATTCCTCTGCCATCATCACATCCGAGCCATCCTGAGAATTGTTGTCTACGACGATAATCTCTACAGCCCCTGAGTAATCACTATTGAGTATGGATTGCAGACATTGCCTCAGAAAATACTTAACGTTATAATTGACAATAATGATGGTAATGCCTGTCATATGAGGAGCCGCTGCCTATGTGATCGGTTTTAGTAGGGCAGCTAGGCAAATATAACTTATAGACTCATCTCTTTATTATAGTCTGTTCTGCTGTGAATAGATCGTCCTAGTGTAAGCTCATCTGCATACTCCAGTTCTCCACCAAAGGAAACACCTCTAGCTATCGTCGTGATCTTGACTGGCACTCCGGTCAACAGCTTAGATATATAGTAAATCGTCGTATCCCCCTCAATAGTGGGGCTAATCGCCATTATCAGCTCCTCTACCTCTTGAGCTTTGACTTTGTTGATGAGTGTTTCTATGTGGAGATCTTCGGGGCCGATACCTTCGAGAGGTGAGATAACACCGCCTAAGATGTGGTAAGTCCCTGTATACTGCTGTGTATTTTCTATAGCCATAACATCCTTCACTGAACCCACGACGCAGAGCAAGCGCTTGGATCGAGAAGGGTCCTTGCAGATATCACAGATGGCCTCATCGCTATAATTATGGCATTTCTCACAAGACTTGAGCTGGCTATCCATAGCGGTCAGAGCCTTTATAATACGCTGGGTCTTAGCTGTTTTGCTACCAGCTAGATGTAGGGCTAGGCGCAGTGCTGATTTCTTACCTATACTGGGTAGGGCGCTAAGGGCTTCTACAGCTTCTTCCAATATTCTGGATGAGTACTTCATATGGCAAAAATATGTATTACATACGAGGATAGAAGACAGAGAGATGGATAGAGTTTGTACAGAAGTACGGATAGGTTGTAGAAGGTTCCTATCTTTGTCAGCTTAACACAACCATACTATGGCAGAAGTAATAAGAATGCCCCGTCTAAGTGACACAATGGAAGAGGGCAATATCGTAGGCTGGCTCAAAAAAGTAGGAGACGCCGTATCTCCGGGAGACATCCTTGCAGAAGTAGAAACTGATAAAGCCACTATGGAGCTAGAAAGCTTCAATGAAGGATATCTATTGCATATTGGTGTTCCTGAGGGACCCATCGCTGTAGAAGGCGTAATCGCTATTATAGGTGACAAAGGGGAAGACATTAGCGGCTTACTAGAACAAGTCAAGGCTGAGGCTTCTGCTCCAAAGGCAGCAGCGACACCAGAACCTGCCAAAAGTGCACCGGCAGCAGCGCCAATGATGGCACATAAACCAACTCCAGCATCTACTCCAGCACCCGCCCCTGCACCAACAGCATCAACAAGTGCTAGCGGCAACAAAAGGGTCAAAATCTCTCCTTTGGCTAGAAAAATGGCTAAAGATGCAGGTATCGATATCTGGAGACTACAAGGATCTGGAGAAGGCGGTAGAATCATCAAAAGAGACATCGAGTCTGCAATAGCCAATGGTGTCCCCACAGCAAGCTCTGGCGGGCAGGCTGGCGCAGCACCTCAGATGATGCAGAGCACAGCTATAGATCCAGCCATCTATGGTGATAAGCCTATCTCTCAGATGAGAAAGGTGATCGCTAGAAGACTCGGCGAAAGCAAGTTTTCTGCACCTCATTTCTATCTGACGATGGAGATGAATATGGATAAAATGATCGTCGCTAGAAAGGCTATTAATGAAGATGCACCTGTCAGAATCTCATTTAATGATCTAATTATCAAAGCATCTGCGGCAGCACTGAGAAAGCACCCAGAAATCAATGCTTCTTGGTTAGGAGATAAAATCACTTACCATCAAGACATCAACATCGGTGTAGCAGTAGCGATAGACGAAGGCCTTATGGTCCCTGTTATCAGAAATGCTGATCTCAAGTCACTGACTGCTATCAAGACAGAAATAAAAGATCTAGCAGGAAAAGCCAAGTCTAGAAAAATCTCTCCTGATGAGATGTCAGGCAACACCTTTACGATCAGCAACTTAGGGATGTTTGATATAGACGAGTTTACCGCTATTATCAATCCACCAGATGCTTGTATCCTTGCTGTAGGTAGTATAGCAGAAAAGCCAATCGTCAAAGATGGTGAGATCATAATTGGCAATATTATGAAAGTAACCTTGTCATGCGATCACAGAATCGTAGACGGAGCCAAAGGGGCGGCGTTCTTGCAGACACTTAAAGGTCTATTAGAAAATCCAGTTAAGATTATGGTCTGATAGAAGCCAGATATTAAAACAAAAAAAGAGCGCTGACTGGGTCAGCGCTCTTTTTTTATATCTCATATTCTTTTGGATTAGTATCCAGAAGATTTGTTTCCGTTATAGTATTCGTTTTGCGTCGGAGCATAGCCTGAACCTGATCCTACATCATTATAACCATCTGGAGCAGCCATATCAAAGTCTGTAGCTTCGCAAGTTCTGAACTCTACTCTTCTGTTCATAAAGTGATGTGCCTCACTGTTAGGTGATGCGATCATTGGATTTTCTTCTCCACCGTACATCAACTTAATTCTACTTCTTTCGATACCATAGTTGTCCACTAGATAGTCAACAGCTGATTTTGATCTCTTATAAGAAAGAACTGTGTTGTAATCATTTGAGTTTCTCTGATCAGTATGACCTTGAGCCACAACACAAACTTCAGGACACTTATTGAGAACCTGAGCCACATTATGTAGGTGACTGAAGTATTCTGGCTTGATAGATGACTTATTAAGATCAAAATGGATCATCGGTAAAAACCACTCACCACAGCCTGATCTAGCTGTCGTGCCAGCGCCACCAGCTCCATTTCTTATAGTATTAGTACTTCTTACTGGCACTTCTACTTCTTCTTCATATGTTTCAGTTCTGATGGTACCATCGTCATCTGTTACAGTTCTAGTTTTAGTTCGTACTTCTGTTCTCGTCTCTACTGGAGCTATGCCATTCTGGCTCATTACTTTTTCGATTTCTTCTGTTCTAGCATCTATAAGTTGATTTATAGATTCTTCTGTAGCGCAACATTCTTCTTCGCACTGAGCGACACCTACTTCATCGATAGGGCAACCAGGTCTAGAGTAAGGCTCTTTGTCTTGGCAGTCAACGATTCCATCACCATCACTATCCAAGAGCACACCTCTTGTATCTACTGGACAGTCTTCAGGTGTATCTAATTCTTGGTCGATGATATCTAGAACACCATCGTTATCATCATCTGTAAGATCTAGGGCAGGTTGTGACTTAAGATCTGCGATGTCATTGAAAGCAGCATCATATGGGTTTAACCAGTATAGAGGCTCAGTTACTTTATCAAAATTACCAATGTTGACACCCACTCTGATATGCGTATAGTGGCCTATGTCGACGTTATTGGTTTGATCAACTGCAGTTCTAAACTTTATTCCATCTAGGTAATCATTGTCACTTAAATAGACTTGGTGCTCAAGACCAACATTAATTCTTTTGGTGATTTTTCTTGATATACCCATAGAAGGAACAAAGATCGCGTGGACGTTAACTTCGTCTCCTATTCTGAAGATACCTTGCTTCTGGAAACCGTCTGTCTCATATACACCATCATAAAGTTGGCTAATCTGAGATTCTATCTGATCTCTTCCTGCTTTTGTATCAAAAAGTTCTTGAGTCCACCCTATTTGAGCTCTAACATTGGTGTAAGGTGTACCATCACTATCAAGTAGATCTAATTTAACTTCATGATTATCTAAGCCTAATCCTAAGGCTGCATACCAATTCCATTTGTTTCTTTCTTTGTGAAACAAGAGGTTTCCGATATTGAATACAACAGCAAGGTCACCTGCGATATATCTCGTTCTGTGAGAAGGAATCCACTCACCAGGACCACCTCTTAGGGGATCTACAGGATCAAATGTATCCTCAACTAGACCTCCCCCATTATTTCTATGTCTCCAAAACTGATTCTCTAATCCTGTCGCTTGACCATAAAAGAGAGACCCTCTGAGTGAGAAGATGTAATTAATTGCTTTACGCAAGTGTAGACCAGCACCCCATCCACCAGGGATAGTTCTGTCTACATCCCCATCAATAAAGAAGTGTCCACCGTGAAGACCCACTTCCCAAGAACTCTTAGGTTGAGAATTGTACTTGTATTCACCTTGCTTCCATTTCATATTCTGCTCTGGATCGACAGTCATATCGTCTGTCACGTAAGGTGTTTTCCAAGTATCCTTATAATCTTGGTCAGAAACTTCGGTATTATTCTCCGTAGTCTCAATCTCTAGAACCGGCTCTATTTCTTCTATTTGTGCCTTAAGGATTGAGGTAAAAGCAACAAGCGTTGTCAAGATTGATGCTTTTATAAACGTAGTATTCATAAGTAATAATTAGGTTATCAGTAGGTGTGGTTAGGCACCTTCTTTCAGTGGTTCTGCATCATTCGTATTGCAACTCAATGAAAAAGACATACGTCTTCCGTTATGAATCAGAACCAAAAGTAAATAATATATGATAAAAAAAACTAATATTTAAAACATTTATTTTCAGAGAGTATTAAATTTGCTTTTATTATAATACGTTTTTTATGATTATATCTTGGATAACAGCAGAATCTAGTCTAGATCGACAAATAAGCCCTAAGCTGTCTATTTTAGATAAAATACATACAGCCGAATCTGACCCAAGTAGTCACCGGTCAAATATCATTTTCACTGATAAAAAAATTGCAGGAAAGGTGCTTTCAGCTTTAGATAAGCTGAAATTCGATTTTCCAACCCTGAATCTTAGATTCGGTTGGATAAATAATGAAGGGAAGGATGATTCTATAAAAACTGCGCCAAAAGGCGATATTCTAATAGTAGGACAAGATAAACATATTGTCAAGCACTTAAAAGCACCAAACGTTAAACTCTTGCATATATCAAGCCAATGCAGGGGTCTGTCTACACATTTGGCGTATCAGAGACACTTTACATCGAGTGTAAGTGTAGATTCTATCTCTTTAGGGGAGATGCGAGAGGATTTATCTGATTCAGAAACACTGATGCGTACAGCAGGCATTATTCACTTTCATATGGATGCTATACGGTATGAAGACAGTAGAAGTGATCACTCTCCTATTGCAGGTCTTGATATCTACAGAACTTGCAAGTTGATGAGATTATCCGGTCTCTCCAAAAGACTACAGCTCATGGCTATCAATACTGGTAATGGAGCTATAAATGAGAGAACTGCTGATACAATCAGCACTATGATATGGTATTATTTAGAAGGTCAAATAAATAAAGAAATTGAAACTATGAAACAGAAAGAAAATGACATCTTCCTGGTATCCTCCAAGCTTTTTGAGGAACCTATCAAGTTTGTTGTAGGTCACACTACAGGCAGATGGTGGTATCAACACCCAAGCACTAAAGAGTATCTTCCTTGTTCTGACAAGGACTACAAAGCGATCTCTATGGGTAACTTGCCTGAGGCTATCGTCTCTTTACAACACTAAGAAAAAAATTATACCAGGTCCTTGAGGCGTTCTAGCTTCAAGGATCTGGATGCTTTTATTAAAGTCAATCCGCCAACAAGATCTTTTCTGAGGGTCTGGAACTGTTCTATACAAGCCTCTAGGCTTTCATAGGCAGTGATTTTTGCATTGTCTTTTAGGGCTTGGCAAAAGTCAGGGCCTATCAAGATGACTTTGTTCCATTGCGACTCCATAATATAATCAATGACTTCTCTATGAAGTGTTATTGTCTCAGAACCTAGCTCTTTCATATCGCCAAGAATTAGATTCTTCTTAGATGCATCTAGGCTTCGTAAGCTCTTAATAGCTGCCCGCATACTTGATGGATTCGCATTATAGGCATCCATAATCAACTCACAGCCATTAACGATCTGTATTTCAGATCTATTGATATTAGGCGAATAGGCCGCAATAGCAGCTCCTGCCTGCGCATCATCAATATTGAAGAATCCACTAATCGTCAGTGCTGCTGCAATATTTGTCTGATTGTAGTCTCCTGTCAGTAAGGATTGATATGACTCCCCATCGTTGTAAGCAAAAGATAAGTAGAGCTTGGCTTCAGAAAACACCAAGTCTTGTCGATAAGGTACTGCTCTTATACCTGATGGCAATTGATCAAAAAGTACTTTATCTGATTTGTTGTAAAAAGCTAAGCCGTCTTGTTTTCTGAGATGTCGGTACATTTCAGTTTTACCTTGTACAATGCCTTCTACAGAACCGAAGCCCTCTAGATGAGCTCGTCCTATATTGGTTATCAGACCATAATCTGGTAGAGCGATCTCACACAACTCTTTTATCTCGCCTATATGATTGGCGCCCATCTCTACAACTAGAATTTCTGTATCAATCGGAGTACTCAGTAAAGTTAGTGGCACACCTATGTGGTTATTGAGATTACCAGCTGTAGCGTGGACTTTGTACTGCGTACTTAGAACAGCATAGATGAGCTCTTTGGAAGTTGTCTTGCCATTACTTCCTGTCAATGCTAGCACCGGACAACTAAGTGTCCTTCTATACTCTCTTGCTAAGGCTTGGAGAGCCACCAGTGCATCCCCGACAAGGTACATCCTATCATCAACGTTAGCGTCTGGCTCATCTATTATAGCAGCGAGAGCTCCATCTTCCAATGCCTTTGAGGCAAACTTGTTACCATCGAAGTTAGCGCCCTTAAGGGCGAAGAAGAGCTGTCCTTTCTTCAGTTTTCTGGTATCCGTGCAGATGCCCGTTGAAGAAAGAAAGAGTTCCAATAGTTGACTAGGAGGCATAAAAAAAGGCTTTTATCTATGCAAGATAAAAGCCTTTTTTCTAATCCAACTACGTGGGATTAGTTATACCTTCTTTTTACAGTAGGTCCTTTTTCTTTGAACTGGTGTCCACCAGTATCGTCATTACCTGTCTCTGATCCCATTCTGATCATAGCACATCTGAAACCAATTTTGTTATCTGCTTTCTTTTGGTCTTTGAATCTTCTCGTACCTGGCATACACCAGTACAATCTATCACCCCAAGAACCACCTTTGATAACTCTAGACTCATCATTAATCAATGACCACTCACCATAACCGTAGTTAATGATTTCTTCGTTATCACCATCTCTATAGTTTCTAACATCAGCATTTCGGTAGTTATCTCTTAGACCTAAGGTATCGTCTTCAACAATTCTTGTTCTGATTCTACCCATACTATCTTTTTCTACTGGTCTGCCTTCTTCATCAAGAATTGTTTCAGTATAGATATTTCCTCTAAATGGGTTAAGGTCGTGATTCTGAGAATCTTGAAGATCAGAACTTGTAAGCGGTCTGTATACATCTTCTGTCCACTCACTTACATTTCCAGCCATATTGTAAAGACCAAAATCGTTAGGTAAGAAAGTTCTTACGGGTGCAGGGAATGAAGCTTTATCGTTCAAGCTACCTGCCATACCCATATAATCTCCTCTACCTTTCTTAAAGTTGGCTTGGATATTACCTTGATTGGCATTATGCTTTTGATATCTCGCTGTATTACCATTCCAAGGGTAATATCTTCTTTCCATAATGTTTTCGTCTCCAGTCTCTGGCTGGTTACCTTGTAGAGCCAATGCTGCATATTCCCACTCTGCTTCTGTAGGCAGTCTATAGTCAGGTAGCATAACGCCATCTTCAAATCTTACTGGCCTTTCTCCACCAGTAGCTTTGTCTTCTAAGTTCTTTCTTACAGATCCCTGGTATTGTCCAGCCAAATAAGCCTCGGTATCAAATACTTCGCTATCGATTTGCTCACCAGTATTAGGGTTGAGAATGCCTCTTTCTATAAGAATCATCTCATTGACCATATTAGACCTCCACTTACAGAAGTCTTTAGTTTGCTCCCAAGAAACTCCTACTACCGGATAGTCATCATATGAAGGGTGTCTGTAGTACGTTCTGATATATGGCTCATTGTAAGACAATTCCTCCCTCCATACGAGTGTATCTGGAAGAAGGTCCTTCCATATCTCTGGATATGATTGGTATGCATTCTTCGTCCAGAACTCATATTCTTTCCAGTCAATGTTTCTGACCTCAGTCTCATCCATATAGAAAGAAGAAACTGTAACCCTTCTAGGGATATTATTCCACTCAAAAGTCACATCTTGCTGTGTCTGACCCATAGAAAAGGTACCCCCTTCTACAAGTACTAGATTAGGACCAGTAACTTGTCCTTCGTAATCCAGCTTATCAAAGCCACCTAAATCTTGATTTCCATATTCTCTGCCGGTCGCAGACGAAAGTTCGCCTGATCCTCCCGATCCTCCTCCTTTGTTACAAGAGGTTGAAACGAGTGCTAGTGTAGCCAAAAAGAATAATAATGATTGAATGCCCTTAGTCATTATTAACTGATTTTAATTATTCTGAAATAAGACCTTGAAGATAGAAGAAAAATGTACTTCTACTAACTAGGCCATATATAAATATTGCCAATTCTCTATATGCAGCCAATTCTGGCTGGTTTGACAACTCTCCTAACTCCTTCACAAACTGTTCCGAAATTACCTAAACAGCGCGAAGCAGTCATTGATTTTGGATTCTTTCTTCTCGAGATGTTTCAAGCCTAGACTTATACCTATCTCGTGACTTCCTCCTGAGTTGCCAAGTAATAAGGGTGAAACAGTGACATCATAGCTGTAGGAAATCTTCAAATTATTGAAATGAACTCCTGCTGAAACGATGACAGCATCTATGTTTTCTATTGTATGTCTCACTGAAAGACCGCCAAATACGGCCTCCTTTTGAAAGTATGCACCCACATTGATCTGATTGAAACCAGCCTGATGGGCAAACAATACATTTGGAGATATAAACGTCGTAGGATTTCCCTTATTGTCTTTGTTGATAACTATCTGATAACCAGCGTGTAATCCAAACAAAACCGGAATCGAGGTTAAGTTAGGATCAGACCCATCTGACAAGAAGCCGTCATATGCCCCATTGAGATGAAAAAGACTCAAACCCACGTAATATTTCGGGGTGAATAAGAGCATTCCCATATCAACATCAAAATAGCCCGTGGTCAAATTATCAGGCCGTACTTCCGTAGATGGGTTCGGTATTCCGTTGACATCTACCGCACCAAATCTCGGATCTAACTGATCAAAAAACACCAATTGATCCCAGTCCAACCTACTTTGGACAAAAGAAACACCTGTTCCAAACTTTAATTGCCAATCTCTATTTATTCTAAGATCATAAGAAATCAGCCCCTTGGCCGTGTTTCTAGTTATTGTTCCAGCACCTTGATTATCCGTCAACAATAGGAATCCGACACCCAGATTCTTCTTTCTTATATGCTGATCGTAAGCAATAGCATAGGTTTCATAGGTTTTGCTGATACTTGGCCATTGTAATCTATAGCTTGCTGCAAAATTGGGGTAAGCCACAGTTCCAGTAAAAGCAGAGTTAATATGTACGGGAGCATTATAGAATTGGCTAAACACAAGGTCTTGTGCTCGTATTGCTAACACCGAGCTGCACAATAAAATTAACAAAATGATAATTCGTCCCACTAAAAGCGTCTTAAACCTGTTTCTAAATGTCTTGTTGATATATTAAATGTAAATCAAAGTAAAGCAATTGCCCTATCAAAGCAATACTGCGTTTAACTTAACGTTTCTATAACCGAATACAATTTCTATCAAATGCGTTTACTTCTCATCAACATATTTTTATTCTGTTCAATATCTATCGCTTTAGGTCAATGGACGACAAATTCTGTGTTATCAGAAGGGACAGTTATAAAAATGGCTATACCAGAGACAGGCTTGTATACGCTAAGTTTTCAAGACTTAGCCAATAATACAGATCTTGATCTTGCCAATATAGATCCACGCAACATCCACATCTATGGTAATCAAGGAGGTCTATTACCGCTAGACAACAATACGCCAAGAGAAGATGACTTAGCTGAGAATGCCGTGTATATAGAAGGTGAAAACGATGGCAGTTTTGACGCAGGTGACTATATCTTATTCTATGCAGAAGGTGGGGATCGTGTGTCTGCGAGAGGCAACCAGCTATCTTATGAGAAGAACATCTACGACTCTAACAATTACTACTTTCTAAAAGTAGACGGCAGAAGAGGTAAAAGAATAGAAGAGCAAGCCGACATCAATGTAAGTAGTTATAGTTCGAGTGGAGATAGGCTACTTAGACACGAGGTAGATGTACTCAATCTTTTAGGCAATTTTGGTAGTACCCAAGGCTCTGGAAAACAGTGGTTTGGCGAGACCTTTGGAGGTACAAATACGCAAGATTTTTCCGATGCATTTCCATTCGAAGATTTGGTGTCTGGTAGTGAAGCAGAAGTAAAAATGGTCTTTTCTGCTAGAGGTGAAGGCAGTTCCTCTGTCAGCCTCAACGTCAACGGACAGTCATTTTCTAGAAATCTATCGGGGGTAGACTTTGGAGATGTCGAATCCACTTATGCCACTACTGCTATAATTGAAGATACTGCACCAGTACAAGGCAGTATGGATATATCTGTCTCTTATAACGGTGGTACAGACAAGACAGGCTGGCTTGACTATGTTCAGGTTGTTGCTGAGGAGCGCCTTTCAGTACCGAGAAGTGGATTAAGAAAATTCTGTGAACTGGGGACAGATATGCAAGCCCAAGCAGGCTTTAGACTGTCAGGAGATGCCGCGGGTGCTTGGATCTGGAATATTACAGATGTAACCAATGTCCATCAGCAAGCATACACATCGGATATATCCTCTTTACAATTTGGGTATAATACGGGTGGGCAACTACAGCAATTTATCATCTTTAATAAATCTTCCTCTTTCTTCACACCAAGCGAGTTCAGTGTGGTGGAGAACACCAATATACATGGGATAGAGTCTTTAGATATGGCCATTATCTATCACCCTAACTTTGAAGAAGCTGCAATGAGACTTGCAGATCACAGAAGATCATTAGACGGTTTCCGAGTAGAGACCATTAACATATTCGATATCTACAATGAGTTTGGTGGAGGCAAGGCAGACCCTGTTGCGGTAAGAGATATGGCACGAATGCTACACGTACGAGATACCAACTTCAAATATCTACTGCTCCTAGGAGATGCTAGTTATGATTATCGGGGAATCAATACCTCTATCGAATTTCAAAATTTTGTACCCACGTATCAGACCAATGCTTCTTTAAATCCAATTTCTGCCTTTCCGTCGGATGACTTTTTTGGGTTATTGTCAGAAGATGAAGGTTCTGATGCCCTAAGAGGCACTCTAGATCTAGGTATCGGACGTATCCCTGCTCTGACCAATGATGAAGCTCTCGCTGTAGTAAATAAAATTATTTCCTATGATACTGACCCAGAACGATTTGGAGATTGGAGAACTAGATTGGGATTTGCAGCAGATGACGTAGACGCGGCTTGGGATACAGTACATGCAAGAGATACCGACAATATTGCTCAAGAAACTGGAGAAGACAACCCTTGCCTGCATCAACAGAAAGTCTACTTTGATGCCTTTGTCCAAGAAGCTACGCCAGGAGGAGCAAGATATCCTACTGCCAACAAAGCCATTGCTGATAACATATTTGCAGGTCAACTAGTCTTCGGCTATCTCGGACACGGTGGACCTAGAGGACTATCTCAAGAAAGAGTGATACAGATATCAGATGTA
>CALBWK010000105.1 GCA_937969415.1 uncultured Saprospiraceae bacterium
TGAAAATCTCGAAGGACTGTCAATATCTATTTCTGGATAAAAATATTTGATCGTGTAATCAGCTAGTTGTGTTAGTGTCTCTTTGTCTCCTCGACTTGCTAGAATCTGAAAATTACCAAAACGTATAAAAGAAGGTGCAGCTCTACAGACGATGGCTCCTGGCTCATAAGCTGCATTACCATCATACAGCATATCCCGCCAAACTTTATCGCCGGATAGACTTAAGCTAAGCGATCGTGTTGTAGGTATGCCAAGGTAAAACATCGCCTCACTGCACAAATGCTCCCGTATAGAAGATCTTAGGACGGCTAGTCCATCTGCAGATCTAGAGTAAGGGGTTTCACCTGCGCCCTTGAGCTGCAGTGCCCACCGCTTATCCTGATGCAGTACTTCCATTAAGTTGATCGCTCTACCGTCTCCCAACTGGCCAGCCCAGTGACCAAACTGATGCCCACCATAGCACATCGCATAAGGACTAGTGCCATCTAGCACCTGTGCACCACTAAAAGTAGCCTTGAATGCTTCTGAGGTAATATCTGAAGTGCTAAGACCCAGCTCATTGTAAAAATCTGAGACGTGTAAGACCTTTGGTTGGAGAGGGATTCTCGGTGTGGTCAATGAATAACAAGCCTTAAAAACCTGCCTGCGGGTATTGGCTGTTATAGGATCTGCAGGGAGTTCCTTATTAAAGGTGTCGTTGATATTCAGTTGCATACAGAGTTCTGTATGAAGATAACAGTAAAAATGTTGATTTGGGTTAGGCGGGTTGACCGACAGTCCCCTCTAGGAAGGGCACAAAATGGAAAGCGCCGTGAGATGCAGTACTGTATTTATGCTCTGCTTCCTTAGTGATTTTGAGCATCGTCTTGGTGTGAGAACTGCCTTTAGGTATAACGAGAGTGCCGCCGACCTTAAGTTGATCTAGGAGCGGCTGAGGTATCATATGAGCACCTGCAGTAACGAGTATCTTGTCAAAAGGCGCAAATCTAGGAGAGCCTTGATACCCATCCCCAAATAGAGAACGTATCTGGACATAGCCAAGGGCATTCAATTTGCGAGCTGTTTCCACATAGAGGGCTTCATGTCGCTCGATGGTGTAGAGTTTGTTACAGAGATGCGAAAGGATAGCAGCCTGATAGCCAGATCCGGTACCTACTTCTAATATTTTGTCAGTAGGCTGAGGATCAAGGAGTTGTGTCTGAAAGGCTACTGTGTATGGGTGGGAGATCGTTTGTCCAGAGGCTATAGGTAGGGCCTTGTTTTTATAGGCTTGCTCTTCGAAAGCTGTATCAAGGAACAAATGTCTTGGAACACACATTATTGCAGAAAGAACTTTCTCGTTGTTGATGCCTTTTGAAGCCAATAATTGGGTCAATTTTTGACGCATTCCTTTATGTCTATAAGTATCGCTCATCTAAAAAACAATATATTACATAAAATTATAATATGTATTGATTTGATAAGATACAGCCCTTGCAGAATACTCCGGTCCTAGTTGATAAATATCGCTTTGTTAATTAGGAAAATCCTTGCTATTTGGGTTACTTGGGGCTAGATATAGGGTACTAAAGTCATAATTAGGATAATACTTCTACCCGAATTTATTTTGAAATTGCGCTATCAATTAAAGTTATGGGACGACACGTCGATATTAAGTTTGGAACTGATGGATGGAGGGCGATCATCGCTCAAGAGTATACTGTTGACAATGTCAAGAGAGTCACCGAAGCTACTGCCCGCTGGATGCAAGCCAAGGGAATGCAGAAAGTTGTGGTAGGCTATGACTGTAGATTTGGCGGCCCCATGTTTAGCGAAACGGTAGCGCAAGTCTTTTGCAATTTCGGTATTAAGGTCATCACAGATAAAAACTTCGTTTCTACACCTATGGTCTCCTTAGGTGTCGTAAAGTTAGAAGCGGATATGGGAGTTGTCATTACGGCCAGTCATAATCCACCCTCTTATAATGGCTTTAAGTTGAAGTCTGCATATGGTGGCCCGACTATCCCAGCGCATATAACCGAAGTAGAAACGATAATACCAGACTCTCCTTTAGGGAAAATGCTTTCTCTCAAGGAGTATGAGAGTCAAGGCTTAATAGAATACGTTGACCTAGAGCAATTATATCTCGATCATGTAGAGGCGAGCTTTGATCTAGAAGCGATCCGTAATAGTAATATAAGTCTAGCCTATGATGCGATGTATGGGGCGGGGCAGAATGTCATCAGACGTTTGTTTCCTGAAGCGCATTTGCTGCACTGTGAGTACAATCCTTCTTTTCTCGGTCAAGCGCCAGAGCCGATTCATAGAAATCTATCAGAGTTATCAGAAGCCCTTAAGACCAACGATAAATTGAATCTAGGTCTTGCTAATGATGGAGATGCAGATAGAATAGGGCTCTACAATGCCCAAGGAGAATTTGTCGATTCGCATCATATCCTCTTGCTCTTGTTGTATTACCTCAAGGAACACAAAGAATATGATGGCAAGGTAATTATCACTTTCTCTGTCACCAACAAAATGAAAAAGCTAGCAGAGATCTATGGCCTCGACGTAGAAGTCACCAAAATAGGCTTCAAGTATATCGCTGAGATAATGACCAAGCAAGATGTACTTGTAGGTGGAGAAGAATCTGGCGGACTTGCTGTCAAAGGCCACATCAACGAAAGGGATGGCATATGGATAGGCTTAGTGATTATGGAATTTATGGCGAAGACGGGCAAGTCTTTAGATGAGCTGATCCAAGATGTCTATGCTAAAGTTGGCTCTTTCAAGTTTGATAGAGATGATCTCCATATCGAAGAGTCTAAGAAGTGGGCTATTATGGACAAGTGTAAGAACGGAGAAATTACCAGTATCGGTGGTCGCCCCGTTATCAACACAGAAAATATCGATGGCTACAAATTTTACGTCTCAGAGGATGAATGGTTGATGGTCAGACCTTCGGGTACAGAGCCTGTCTTACGCGTCTATGGGCACGGGCCGGATATGGCTGCAGTGCGGACGCTTATCGATGCTGGACATAAGTCCTTACAAGAAGGGGTGTAACCATCTAGCAGATGCCAAGTTCTCGTAAGGATAGGCCAAGATTGGATATTAAAAAAGAGCCAATCGATGTAAAAATTGAAGTGGCAGGTTTTATAGGTCTTCTGGTTTTGATAGCCTTACCAATCTATTTTTACGATGCACTTCCTGATACAATACCTAAGCATTATGGGTTTTCAGGTGAGCCAGATGGATATGGTGGCAAGGGTTATATATGGACACTCCCGCTGCTCGGTATTCTGATGTATGGTGGCTTGTACTGGATCAGCAAATACCCACACACCTTTAATTATCCTCAAAGAGTCACTAAAGAAAATGCGGAGAGGTTGTACACAGCAGCTACTAGAATGATTAGAACTTTAAATACGCTTGTGACTTGTGGCTTTGCGTTAATTACTTATGCTACAATACAAACTGCCTTAGGAAATCAGGAAGGTTTGGGGAGTTCTTTTACCCCATTATTTATGATCGCCATCTTTGGTACTTCGGGATATTTCTTGTTTAAATCTATCGGTAAGTAGGAAAGAGTGCATCGTAAATCAAAGATTCCATACCTGCGTATCACACAGATATGGAATTTGACTTTGGATTATTCTTTAGCCGTCAGCTCTGCCTTTCTTGATGAGTTGGACTATGAGGCTTAGGACTTTTTTATAATTACTAGCGAGATAGACTATGGACATCGTGATCATACTATGAGAATTTTTGTTTTAGATTCTTTGATATATCTTCTACAGTTTCTTTTATCTCCGTAACACTTTCTTCTACCGACTTGGCGATGGAGTTGATATTGATATCTTCTCCTTTCATAGCCAGCTTGTCACTTGCTGTGATGGCCTCTGGTATGATAGCCCACAAGATGATATAAGGAAATACTCCAACACCAGAGAGTAACAAAAGGAAGACGATGAACCTGAGGGCTGTAACGTTTTTAAATCCAACGTAAGCTGCAAAACCTGAGATCACACCTGCAACTACTTTGTCATCAGGATTTCTGAAGAATCTTTTTTGGACATTTTCTGAGTGTACTTCGTTAGGGTCTGCACCGAAGTCTTCTGGCGTCCCCATGATTTTTTGGATTTCCTCGACTTTTGTTAGTGTCACAATTTGTGCACCACCCTCAGAAAGAAGTTCTGCTATACGGACTTCTATGTCGTATATAATATCCTCAAATCCTGAGGTCGTAGAAAAGTGTTTGTTGATGGTATTGAGATAGGTATCAAGTTCCTTGTACGCATCTTCATCTATGGTGAATTTTTGTCCGCCTAGATTAATATCGATTACCTTTTTCATAGGTCTTGTTTTTTGTTTTAGTGGTTAGGTTAGAGTTTGGTTGCTTTGTTGACTGCATTTTCGAGATCCTTCCATGAGCTTTTGAGCTCTTTGAGGGCTGACTTACCGCTGTCTGTAATGTGGTAGTATTTTCTTGGTGGGCCAGTCTTGGACTCTTGCCAGTTGTAATTGAGTAGGTCCGCTTTCAATAATCTGTTGAGGAGTGGATACAAGGTACCTTCTACAACTATCATTTTAGAGGCTTTGAGTTTGGTGATGACATCAGAAGGGTAGAGTTCCTTGCTCTCGAGTATAGAGAGGACACAGAGTTCTAGGAGTCCCTTGCGCATCTGAGCTTTTGTGTTGTCTAGATTCATAATTTTATTGCTTACAATACTATAAATGGTACTATGCATAACATAGTTCCAAATATAGCCTATTAGTCGATATTTGCAAGGGTATAGCTCGACGAAGGCCTCAATATTTCGGATAAAAGGGGATAGAGAGACGGTGACACTCTATAGAATCTATGAATATATAATGGATTACGAAGAGCTAAATATGACTAGACTAGGTGCAAAAGCCATTATTTGAATTTTTTAAGCCCTGTGCTCTATAATATTTTAACCTACTTTCAGTTTGTATATATATCATCAACACGAAATGAAACGACTAATTTATATTCTTACTGCCGCTCTCTTCCTTTCCGTAGCGCTTGTTGTTCTAAGACCTGTACCTATAGTTGCGGAGTCAGAAGCATTGACCACTAGTGGTATAGTCACCTATGTATTTGAAGGAGGGGTCAAGGATGTCGTACTTAGAATCAAAGACAGCCCTCGTACGTATTATATCAATAGAGGTCTAGAAGCAGGACTAGACATCAAAGAACTCAAAGAAAAACTGATAGGAGAGGAAGTCACAATAAAGTATCCTCAATATTGGACGCCACTAGACTGGAACGAAAAAGTCAAGCACCTCTCTAAGCTAGAGCATCGCGGCGAAGTCATATTTAATGAATTAAGGTAGAGGTCTAGCTAGACTTGATTAGTAACTAGATTTCACAAACTTATGTACCGTTTGCTCTCCCTGCCAATCTAGCACTAATGTGTAGAGTCCAGGTGAAAAATCTGTGTCTGTCTCAATGAAAAGAGTATGTTCTCCCGCTACAAAACTTCTGGATACGGAATTAATCAAGCGCTCTCCTTGATTGTTATACAGCCCATATTGAAGTACACCTTCTTGCTCTATTGTGAATTGTACGTTGATATGTGTGGATACCGGATTAGGAAAAAGATTCACCTCTATATTGGTTCCCGAAGTAGTAGGTTCTTCTTCTGATTCTAAGCTCGTCCAATAGCCAGCCCACGGCCTCGCTTGTTTGATGATTAATTGGTCCTCAGCCGTTACCTTAAACTCTATCTCCATTCCAAAATTCTCAGCTGAGTCAGGATTATATAGACTCAGAAACTCATTGTGAATGGTATTCAAAAATGAACGCAGTTGTTTTCTTTGATCTTCTGTCAAGAGTTCTTCACCCCCATTAAGATTGGAAAGCCGCAGTACAACAGGTGGTATATCATCATCTTCACCGTGTATCAATTGTTCTTCTGGAATAGAAGAGGCCTGCGGGTTGGTGACGAGGTCTTCTCCTTTCTGTGAGTTGACATAGTAATAATCTTCTGTCCCATTGAGAGGGTCTAGACTTACCGCTACACCATTGACAGTTTCTTCTTCATAGTTGGGATGACAAAGAACTCCCATCGCTGTAGTGAGATGATCTATCCTATAGAATTCTCGCTCTCTAAATGCTCTGAAATTCCAAATACTTGCAAATACCTGCTTAATAGATTTAGAAAGATGTCCCTCGTCTGGATGCTGGGTTTTGGAATCATATAGACCTGCTCCACTGAAGCCTGGCAAGTCTTCGTTGTTGCTACTCGATCTGCAACGTATAGAGGTGCCCGCAGGAAATGATTCTTGTAATTCTGTCAAGTCCTCCCACATCCAATCTGGCAACTCTGCATCTTCTATTTCATCTCTGAAATCTTTGAGCCAATCTTCTTGGACTCCTATATCATTGATAAAGGTTTCATCTCTAAGTTGCGCCTCTATCACTTCATAGAAACCATTATGCAGCATAAAGGCATCGTAGTAATAGAAAGGAATTCCGTAGCCACTAGGCGTTGTATTGGTCGGAAAACCAAAATCTAACATCGTCGCTACATTAGAACATTTGACTCCAAAGGCATCAGAATCATCAAACGCTATTTCAGAGAGAGATTTGAATTTTGTCTCTGTTAAGTTTCGAGGTGGTGTCTGCTCATCCCTAGGGCGCAATGCTTCGAAGTGTGCATCTACAGCTTCCTTAGTAGAAGGTAAAATAGTATATCCTTCTGGCGTCACATTGTAATAGACATAGTTGCCGATTAGATTGGTAATAGAATCTATTTCCTGTGCATTTCTTATGAAAGAATTAGGTACTTGGTCCTGTATGGCTCTGAGATTAACATGTGCCAATGGCGTCTGCGGCACTGTTGTGATAATACCTCCTACACGAGAGAGTTCATTAGGGATGGCATTTAGGATAACGATATCTGTTGCAAAAGGTGTCTCATCTTCTTCCAGCACTTTGAGGACACCATATCCTTCCGTGATGTTCATCGGTAGATAATTGATATCGCCATACAAGTCATTTTCGTAAAGTAGGCAGACTCGTGAGTTGTCATACGTGTTTTCTTCTGCTGCTACAGCATCAAGAGCAGCAGGCAAAGGGTAGTAACAAAGATTGTTATTGATAAAGCCGAGATGTGTCGACAATATCTTTTGGATTTTTCTTATTTCTTCAAATGGAAAAATGTCAGTCGGTTGGAATCTAAATCGATAAGCACCATCAGTACCATTTGTAGAGGGGATGTTAGGATGATAACCGATTTGGCCTCTGTAGGTCTTACCACTTAAGGGTAGATCTGTTGCGCCCGCAAAGTCACTATGCGCTAGATGCTCTTTCCCATTGAGAAAGTAAATTCTTGGAATATCTGTCTCCCCATCAAGAATGTAAAATTTTACTGTCTGCAATTCATCCAGTTGTGCCCCTAAGACATCTATGCTTCTGAAAAAAGATAGTTCTCTCTGGGTGGTGGTATCGGCAACAAAAGTTACCCCATGTATGCGATCCACAGGTGGTGCAGGATTAAAAGGGGAACTGGATCCCAATTCTTGGAACTCTGCTAAATCTGAGAACCCATCTCCATCTACATCTCCGGGATTGGAAATCGGATAGCTAATTACTTGATAATTTTCCAATACATCTGTCGATAACCTATCGACCAATGTTGTTGTACCTGCCTCACCTATAGCCATTGCGATAGGGTAAGTAAAACTGGCTTCTTCGGTTTCTTTATGATAGAGGATATAGTAATTGTCCTCACTGGATTGGACAGTAATCAAGGCTTTGCCAAATGCATCTGTTGCCAAGTCCTCTATAGGCGTGATCTGGGACAATAGTCCAGAACAAAAGAGGGTAACTAAAGATGTAAATATGAGCCTGACCATAAAATTTCTGCTAGAATATCTAAGAGAGAAAGATAATTGAACTCCCTCCCATATGCCAATGTAACAGCAGGTAATTAACTATGTTGTCGTAGAATGAGAGTATCCGCTAAGCTTAAGACGCTTTAAGACTCAATATCTGAGTGGTTCTGTCTCTTACCTGTCTCATTAAGTCACCATTTTCTATTAGCGATTGTCCAAATGATGGAATCATTTTCTTGATGGTAGACTGCCATTGTTTGCTTTTCACTTTCTCTGGAAAACAAGTTTTCAGTACATCCAACATAATCGATACTGAGGTAGAAGCTCCTGGAGAGGCCCCGAGCAGACAAGCCAAGCTGCCATCCTCAGCAGAAACGATTTCTGTTCCGAACTTAAGGACACCGCCTACTTTCCTATCTTTCTTGATGATTTGTACCCGTTGTCCAGCGATCTCTAATCGCCAGTCACCCAGCTCAGCTTCGGGATAAAACTTCTGTAGAAACTCAAATTTCTCTTCCTTGGATTGCATAACCTGTTGGATGAGATACTTTGTTAGATCTATATTGTGCATACCAGCAGAGAGCATCGGCCAGATATTATGCATCTCCAGAGAAAACGGCAGATCCATCCAGCTCCCTTCTTTGAGAAACTTAGTACTAAATCCAGCATAGGGTCCAAATAGCAATGAGCGCTTGCCATCTAGATATCTGGTGTCGAGATGTGGTACTGACATAGGGGGAGAGCCCTTCGCCGCTTTGCCGTAGACTTTGGCTTCGTGTTGGGTGATGACTTTCTCGTCATCGCACCGCAACCACTGCCCGCTTACTGGAAAGCCACCATAGCCGCGTCCTTCTGGGATATCAGATTTCTCGAGAAGTGGAAGGGCACCACCACCAGCTCCGATAAAGACAAATTTTGTATGGACTGTAGTCGATTTACCTGTAATGAGGTTTTTGATGTCGACAGCCCAGCTGCCATCTTCTTTATGCGTGAGGTCTTCTACTTCTGTGCCTAGTTCTAGACTAACTCCATCACTGTCTTCAAGAAAACGAATCATATTTCTTGTGATCTCACCAAAGTTGACATCTGTTCCGATATCCATTCTTGTAACAGCGAGCTCCTCTTTCTGATCCCGACCATTCATCATCAGCGGAATCCACTCTTTGATTTGAGTTTTGTCCTTGGAGATGATCATATCCTCAAAGATGGGAAATCGAGTCATTGAGCTGTGTCGTGCCTTGAGAAATTCTATATTCTTATTGCCCCATACAAAACTCATATGGGGGATGTCATTGATGAATGGATTTTTTGATTTGGATAATTTATTCTCGACGAGGTAAGCCCAGAATTGTTTGGAGATTTCAAATTGCTCGCTGATTCTTAGGGCTTTAGTAAGGTCTACTTTCCCGTCTTTGTAAGGGGTGTAGTTGAGCTCACAGAAAGCAGAATGTCCAGTACCAGCATTATTCCACGCAGAAGAACTTTCTGCTCCGACTTTATTGAGGCGCTCGTAGATATGTATTGTTGCTTGAGGCTCTAAGGTCTTGATAAAAGTACCAAGCGTAGCGCTCATAATGCCAGCGCCTATAAGTATATAATCTGGGCTTGTGGTGTCCATAATTTATTCTTCTGGAAGTTGTACAGAAGCATTGTGCCCCTTAAGTATATGCATATGTTCTTCTAGATTGAACTCCGCTTCTTTAAATTTTTTTCTTCTTTGAATGCCTTGCTCTTTTTGTTTGATACTTCTAGCAAAGCGTCTGACTTCTTCGACACAATCAAGAATCAATCCTGGGACAGGCGTATTACGACCTGCATCGTCTTTGGCAATCATTGTAAAATAAGAAGAGTTGCAATGTTTGATTTCACCAGTCTTGATATTTTCTGCTTCCACTCTCACGCCGACAACCATAGAGGTTTTACCCGTGTAGTTGATAGAGGCTTTCATAGTTACGAGATTACCTACCTCTATAGGATTTAGAAAATCTACTCTGTTGACAGAAGCCGTCACACAATAATTGCCACTATGCTTACTAGCGCAAGCAAAGGCAATCTGGTCCATAAGATTTAATATGTGTCCCCCGTGGATTTTACCACTAAAGTTTCTGTGAGAGGGGAGCATCAGTTCCGTAATAGATATCTGGGAGTCGTGGGTCTGCTTGTATTTTGGTTTCATCGATAGTATCTCTTAAGTGAACCCCAAAGTTATGTTTAACTATTGTTTGCTGCTATCGTGTATAATTAGGTGCTTCTTTAGTGATGGTTATGTGATGGGGATGACTTTCTGTAATTCCTGAATTGGATATTCTAATCAACTCTGCTTTTTTCAAAGCTTCGATATTGGCGGCACCGACATAGCCCATACCTGCTCTCAGTCCTCCTAGATACTGGACCATCACTTCTCCTATAGTGCCTTTGAACGGAAGTCGACCCTCTATTCCTTCTGGTACAAGTTTTCTGACATCATCTTCTACATCTTGGAAGTATCTATCCTTAGACCCTTTTTGCATAGCACCTAGCGACCCCATCCCTCTGTATACTTTAAACTTTCTACCTTGATAGAGAATGGTCTCTCCCGGTGCTTCTTCAGTACCAGCAAAGAGTGAACCAGCCATAATACAGTCAGCTCCAGCCGCTATGGCCTTACCGATATCTCCTGTATATCTGATACCTCCATCACCGATGATAGGTACACCTGTTCCTTTGACGCCTTCCGCGGCATTTCTTATCGCTGTCAATTGTGGCACGCCTACACCTGCAACGATACGCGTAGTGCATATAGAGCCTGGCCCTATGCCTACTTTGATGCCATCGGCACCCGCTTTGACGAGTGCTTGTGCGGCAGCAGCAGTAGCAATATTGCCACCTATTACCTGCAGGTCAGGGAAATTTTGTTTGATCTCCGTCACCATATTGAGCACGCCACGAGAATGGCCGTGTGCTGTATCTACTGCAACGACATCTACATCTACATCCACCAGAGCCGAAAGTCTATCTAAGGTATCAGCAGTCACACCCACGGCAGCACCCACGACAAGTCGACCTCTAGAGTCTTTTGCGGAGTTAGGATAATTCTGAACTTTCATAATATCCTTGTAGGTAATCAGCCCTACGAGCTTGTAGTCCTTATTGACCACAGGCAACTTTTCTATTTTATGCTTTTGCAGTATGGTCTTGGCTTCATTAAGCGTAGTGCCTTCCGGTGCAGTAACAAGGTTTTCTGTAGTCATTAGAGATTTGATAGACTTGTTGAGATTGGTCTCAAATCTCAAATCTCTATTGGTAAGGATACCTATTAACTTGGTATTTTCATCTACAACAGGTATTCCACCAATACGGTACATCTGCATCAGATCAAGAGCATCTGAGACTATAGCATCAATTTTCAGAGTTACGGGATCGACGATCATACCACTTTCAGACCGCTTGACTTTTCTGACCTGCTCTGCTTGCTGTGCAATTGTCATATTCTTATGGACCATACCGATCCCACCGGCACGAGCCATAGCGATGGCTAGACGGTATTCTGTCACAGTATCCATAGCTGCAGATGCTACGGGAATATTGAGCTTGAGCTCTCTTGTGATTCTGGTTTCTAGATTGACGTCATTAGGGAGAACCTCTGAATATGCTGGGACCAGCAGAACGTCGTCGAATGTGAGTGCTTCTTTATAAACACTGCTATTATTGCTATCCATATGCAAAATTATATAAACTAGGTTAATTTCATCTTACTGAATATGCATTCATTTGTTTTGAACTAAAAAAAATTGCCGTTTTAAAGATATGCTTTCTGTATTCTCTGACGAACATTTTATGAGGAAGGCCATACAAGAGGCCAGAAAGGCGGAAGCCGAAGGTGAAGTTCCAGTAGGAGCCGTCATTGTTTGTAACAATGCTGTCATCGCTAAGGCCCACAATCAGGTGGAGCGGTTGTCTGATATTACGGCACATGCAGAGATTATGGCTATAACCTCTGCTTCTAATTATCTGGGCAGCAAATTCCTTAATGATTGCACCTTATATGTCACTCTTGAGCCCTGTGTGATGTGTGCTGGGGCACTCAAGTGGGCGAGATTAGGTAGGGTGGTATATGGCGCTTCTGATGATAGACGTGGCTTTATGCGCTATGGCAAGGAACTGCTCCATAAGACGAGCAAATTAGAGTTCGGCGTCTGCCATGATGAATGTTCTCTGATGCTCAAAGCTTTTTTTAAGCAAAAGAGAGGCGTTTAGGAACGTGGTCTTTCAGTTAAATAAACTAACAAGTACAGTTTAATGATATACGCTTTTAAAGGATTTATACCAGTGGTGCATCCTTCTGCTTTTGTCCATCCCCAAGCTGCTGTGACGGGTAATGTCATTATAGGTAAGGATGTCTATATCGGTCCAGGAGCGGCGATCCGTGGAGATTGGGGAGGAGTGGTGATTAATGATGGCTGCAATGTCCAAGAAAACTGTACCATCCATATGTTTCCCGGTGTCACTGTCACCTTAGAGAAATCAGCACATATAGGTCATGGAGCGATTATTCATGGCGCCCAGATAGGAGCCAATACGATGGTCGGAATGAATGCCGTCATAATGGATAGGGTCCGACTAGGCAAAGAATGTATAGTCGGAGCTTTGGCTTTTCTCAAGGCAGATAGTGAATGGCCCGAGAGGAGCCTCATTGTCGGCAATCCTGCCAAAGTCATCAGACAAGTGTCCGATGAGATGATCGGCTGGAAAACCAAGGGTACCAAACTCTATCAATCCTTGCCTAAGGATTGTCATAGCACCTTGAAAGCTGTAGAGCCCTTGACAGAACTTCCAGAAGATAGGCCTTCCCAAGAAAGTCTCTTTCAGACGTGGAATGAAATAAAATCTGAGGACTAATGTCTTCAACCCATCTAGATAAATCATCTTTTACGACTTGGATAAAAGAGGAGGCACTTACAGCTGGATTTCTGACAGTCGGTATCACCAAAGTTGTGACACTCGATACTGAGACGGATCGACTCAAGGCCTGGTTGGACAAAGGCTATAACGGTGAGATGCACTATATGGCCAATCATTTTGATCTAAGAAAAGATCCACGACTACTGATGGATGGGGCACAATCTGTTATCTGTCTGAGTTTCAATTATCATCCTGAAGATGATAGTCTGTCGACAACAGCCCCTAAAATTGCACGGTATGCCTATGGTCGAGATTACCATAAAGTTGTCAAGAAAAAAATGATCAATTTGCTCAAGGGGATGCAAGTCCATCGGCCTGAGCTCGGAGGCAGAGCCTTTGTAGATAGTGCACCTGTGATGGAACGCGAATGGGCCAAGAGGGCAGGGTTGGGATGGGTCGGAAAGAACACACTAATCATACATCCTAAAAAAGGGTCCTACTTCTTTCTAGGTGTTATTATTATAGATCAAGAGCTGGACTACGATACGCCTATCAGTGACCATTGTGGGACGTGCACGAGATGTATAGATGCTTGTCCTACGGAGGCGATTGCACAAGAAGGCTACGAACTCAATGCTTCGCAATGTATCAGCTATGCGACGATAGAATTAAAGGCTGAGAAGCTGCCTGCGGATTTTGACGAGAAGATGGAAGGTTGGGCTTTTGGCTGTGATATCTGTCAGGAAGTCTGTCCGTGGAATAAATTCTCTACACCACATACAGAAGCGGATTTTCATCCTTCTGATAAGCTAAAGGCAATGACTTCTGAGAGTTGGGCGGTGATGACGCAAGATGATTTTGATAGCATATTTTTTGGTACACCGGTCAAGCGTACTGGTTATGAGGGGATGAAGCGGAATATTGAGGCTGCAGGAAATGATTGAATAGCGTAGCAACAGTAATGGCTCGGATTTACTGCTAATGTTAATGTTCACTAGTCTCCACTAGTAAACAAAAATTATAACTACTATTGCCTAAAAAATTAGTTATGAAAAATTTAATCAAATTCTCTGCATTTCTTTTTGTTCTAGTCAGTTTCTCTTGTTCTGATGAATCTTGTGAAGCAGGTTTTGAAGGAGAAAATTGTGATGTTTTGGTCAATCAGAAATTCTTTGGAACCTATACCCTTACATCTAGCCAATGC
>CALBWK010000106.1 GCA_937969415.1 uncultured Saprospiraceae bacterium
AATCACAAGAGGACTACATCGACCTATAGGCATTTTAAGCCTAGACATAGAACTAGTTAACCTCTTGTGATGCTTAGATTTATCAAACCTAAGTTACCTTACTTTTCTATTATATAAGGATGATACAAGTCTAAGGGACATGGAAAAGAAATCTTCTTCTACGTAGAAATAAAATTAGCTTCTAAGCCTCACCAAGATGAACACTGATGTTCATATCTGTCAATTTTAAGAAGTATTTACTCTCACTCTACAACCACCACCTTCTCCCAGAAGCTCGATCGCCCAGCGCCATCCACTACTTTGACGAGGTAGGTGCCGGCGCTCAAGTCTTGATTGCTGACCAATGTTTCTTCATTAGGTTCTAGTAGTTCTACTTGCTTAATAGAAATAAGCTGCCCGCTCATATCGAATAAAGAGATCTCTACATCTCGCAATCTTCTGCCTGTGTTTCTGACTTGTGGGCTGCCTAGAGAGGGATTGGGGAGTATAGATAAGCTAAGTGGCTCGGAAGTGTTGATCGGTGCCTCGCTCCAGATTTTGTCGGCTTGAAGTTTTCTGACAAAGAGATTGTTAGGGCCGTGGAAGTCTAAAAAATCTTCCATACTTAATAAATAGAGATTGGCATCCCGGTCGATGGCTATGTCAAATACCAAATCTGTTAGCTCAAGGTTAAGCTTACCTCCAACTCCAAAAGTAGTGTCAATGATGCCTTGTGAATTGGCTCTTACTAGACTGTAGTCGTAATGCGAAAGAGTGGTTGAATCAGCTTCATAAATAATCTCATATTCTAAGATAATGATCTCTCCACCTGGCCCCACCAACAAGTTGCCAGAAAATCTATCGTTGCATTTTTTATCTAAGTACCCATTGTTGCCAAAAGAAATATTGAGTTGACCATTAGCATCATAACTGCTAATGCTAAAATTATTAGGACACTCTTCGTTTAGGCTAAAACCTAAAGCAAGAATGTCTTCGTTGGAATTTTTTTCGAGTTCCCAGAAATAACTTCTTGACTCACCCATAATATGGCCATCATTACCGAAGCTGTCATCTACTCTGCCTTGATCACTAACTTTTGACATTATACCTCTGAAAGAAACGGTATCTACTGTCTCATTATAATATTCTAAAGCGGAATATATAATACTGTTGTCATCTAATACGAGCAAATCACTGTAAAGGTTATGAAATAGTTCTATGTAAGTGGAGTCAGCTTCAAATACAGTTACTGCACCTTGGTCACCAAATGTCTCGTCTATTTCTCCATTTTCTTTGTATCGATAGATTTCACCATTATCTCCGATGATGAGTCGATTTTCATTGTCGTAATGCATTAACTTATTGTAGAAGTAGAACCAAAACTGATTAAAATAAGATACAGGAGCGGACCCCTCATATTCGACCTCTAGGTTTAAGTCAAGATCATACCTTTTTAATTCTCTGATGGTATCTTCTTCTCCGTTAATAATGACATCACTGATTATTTTTCCATTCAGGTACCTGTAGGTCACTAATGTATCTAATTCATCGTTGGTGAAAATATCGGGATAAGTGGGGATGTCTATTCCCCAATCTTCTTTAAAACCAGACGCGGATAGCCTTGTGAAAAAGTATCCAGTCGACGTCACCACTTCATTCTCAGTAGTGTCTTGAAACAAGGTCGTTGTTCCTATATAGGCTCTTCCACTTTCGTCAAATGCTAGGTCTTGAGCAAGATAAGCATATCCATCAAAAGGAAGAGTAGCGATACCGTCTATACCATAATCCAGATCTAGGTAATCTTGGAGTTGTCCAGAAAGCTGCGGGAGTCCGATGAAAAGGAATAAAATTGCTGCGAAAGCCGAGCTGCGAGTTATCATAAATGCGCTGTTGTTATAAATGATGCTCATAAGGTAAGCCTTACTTAGTGTTCCCTCTTAATTACTTAGTGGTTTTAACATTGTGCAATTAGGCTCATTTTTGGACTATCTAGATTAAATCTAAATAAGTCGCTATACCTACTACAGCACCTCCACCTTCTTCTATCCGTATATAAAAGAGTTATATATTTGCGCAAACTTTTGAAAGGTCCATAATTCCTAGTCTTTTCGGGCATTTCAGAGGTATTTCAACCAGTAACTCTATATAGTATGCTACTAGCAGCTCTACTTTTGATAGCCATGATACTAATTCTAGTCTCTGTGCTATCGGTCTCTGATAATCTCATCCAAATAGAAGCCAAGAAAAGAGGCATCGATACCCAAAGAAAGAACATGAGTATCTTTCCGAGGTTGTCCGATATGTTTGGTAAGCCAGCGCCAGAATTCGCAGACCCCTCCAAGTTTCACCATTTCAGCCAAGGACACGATATCAAGTTGACAGGTGCCGCTACGGGACCCCGTATCAAAGGTATGGCCACTAGATATGCTGTAAAGCCAACAGATTGGAGAGGTATAGCACCGATTCCTAAGATGGTCGTCGCAGAAGGAGATGAGGTCAACGCCGGAGATGTACTCTTTTATGATAAGATGAATCCAGATATCAAATTTGTCGCTCCCGTGAGTGGTGAGGTTGTAGAAGTCAGAAGAGGCGCTAAGAGAGCCATTACGCATGTCATTATCCTCGCTGATAAGAATCAGACGCATAAGCAACACGATATAATTAATGTCGATGAAGCTTCTAGAGAGGAGATTGTCAACTATCTCAAAGAATCAGGTGCTTGGACACT
>CALBWK010000107.1 GCA_937969415.1 uncultured Saprospiraceae bacterium
CCGTGCATATCAATAAGACCTGGAAGGAGGTACATACCTTCGGCGTCTATCTCGTGGCCACCAGCTTTGAGTGGAGGTCGTTTGTCCTCATTGATCTCTACTCCGGGATAGCCGACGACCTTGATGTCCTTGATGATATTATCCTCTACGATAACATCGACAGGTCCTATGGGCGGTGCGCCTGCCCCATTGATGAGGATAGCCCCTCTGATGATCAACTGGCTAAATGGACCCTTCCCTTCTGAGACGATAGGTGCTTCCTTGACCTGACTATAGAGGCCAGAGCACAAGAGCATCAAGAGCAATAAGGCGATATTCTTCATTAGAGTAAATTTTGTCTCTAATATAAGTGAGTTCCGCCCCAAATAAATCTGACTAGCGCAAAATCATTATGCCGCTTTATGACTATCCTTCAAACTGTATTCTCTACTGAAGGCTGTTTGTTGCATATTGAACCTATCACTTAGTTTGGCTATCATCTTTTTGCTGATATTTCGCTTGTAGTTCAAAATTTCAGTGATCAGCTGTCTGGACACATTAAGCTGCCGAGCAAGTTCTGCCTTAGTAAGATTATTTTCATCCATTAAATATTGGAGAATTTCTACCGGGTTCATATCTTCCTTTACTCCGAGAGACTCGATTGTACGATTGTCATAATCTTCAATCAATAATTCCAATAAGTCTATTTCCTCTGAATACTTATCTGAATTTTTCGACACCAGTTTTTCGTAGGAATTACAGTACTCATTGTACTGTTCGATGTTATATATTCTTTTATATTTCATTCTACTTACTTGAACATATTCACTTTACAAGAATCAACTTTATCGTATACAGAATGTGTTCCGACAAATTTCACAAATAGTAAAGTCGCCTTAGCCTTAAAAATATAACCACAAATCATTCTGTACTTATTGTGTCCAATATTAAATACGATTCTACTCTGCTTAAGTTTCGGGCAAGTAATCAAATCACTATTTTGAAATGATTTGACCAAATCCTGAGGATTGGAACACCTACCTGCAAACTTCAATCTCCGTCTAAAGTCTTCAAAAGCCTTCAGCATAGTCTTATCCTTCTTACATATCAGGAGCACATTTGACCACTTAATAATTCGGATTTTCACAGAATGAAGATATATCATTTCAGATAGATTGTCAACAAATTGTGAACTTTATATAGTCTACATAGATCACACAATACAGCCTAAGTCGTTAAGGTGTATTTTTGGACCTCAACATACGCCTATGTCAACCGACTCTATAAGCCTCAATAAATACATCAGCAGCACCGGTATCTGCTCACGCCGAGAAGCAGACAAATGGATAGATGCGGGCAGGGTAATGCTCAATGGCCAAGTCGCCGTCAAAGGCAATCGTGTCGAGACAGGCGATGAAGTCTTACTTGATGGCCAACCCATCAAGTCAAGACCCAGGCACGTCTATATAATGCTCAATAAGCCGCCCGGCATCACCAGCACTACAGACCTGAAGGACAGAGACAACATAATCGATTTTGTCAATCACCCTCAACGGATCTTTCCTATCGGCCGTCTAGACAAGCCATCGACTGGCCTTATCCTTCTCACCAACGATGGAGACATCGTCAACAAAATCCTAAGAGAAGAAAACCAACACGAAAAAGAATACATCGTCACAGTCAACAAACCGATCACTGAGGCTTTTATAGAGCGCATGTCTCAACCCATCCCCATGCTCGGCACCAAAACCAAACCTTGTAAAGTCCAACGCCTCAAAAAAAATCTTTTTAAAATCATACTCACACAAGGACTCAACAGACAGATACGCCGTATGGTCGAGTTCTGTGACTACAGAGTTGTGACGCTGAAGCGGGTCCGCATTATGCACATCAATATCAATGACCTACCTGTGGGTAAGTGGAGGGATTTGACCAAAGAAGAGTTGACAGAGTTACAAGAGCAGCTGGTGTGAGTAATTGTTGACAATTATAGCTAAGAAATTTTATCTAGTGACACATTTCTTAAATCGGCCTTTTTCATTTTAGGTTATAAAGGCTTAAATTCCGTTAAGAATGGGGTTCTGTTTGAGCCAAAGGCGAGTTTAGCCCATTTAGGAATTTTAGTTTTTAGAACCGTTAAGAAATGAAACCAGCCTTGAATTTTTTGGTTCGTTTTTGTTTCAAGACAAAAATGAACGCCTTGCCGGCGAGGCAAATATTAAGAATAAGAAATCAACAACTAGTAACTAAACAAAGTAACGTTAAACAAAGCCCTTTAAAAAATGCTTATTAGAATCAATAGACATCATCATTAACTTCCACCCAATAGCCATTGGGGTCTTGAAAATAAATCTGTCGGATGCCATCTTGTCTAACATAAATTTCATTGGGTTGATCTTGCCAATCAGAAAAGCTAATGCCCAAGGCACCAAGATGCTTTATAAATCCTTCTAGGTCATCCGTCGCTATTGCAAAGTGAACGGCCTTGACGATTTTGATTTCTGTCTCGGGACGCGGAATAAGATGCAACTGGAGGCCATCTCCCATCGACAACCATCTCGTTTTAGAATTGGATGCTGTATTAGGGATTTCCTCAAACTCAAATACTTTTTGATAAAAGTCAACAGACTCTTTGACATCCTTGACGGCAAGTGCTATGTGATTGAATGTGAATCTAGGCATCTGTGAATGTGATTATAATTAAAGATAGACTACAACCCATTAAGATGCTCCGCTAACACATACCCCATACTAAAGCATCCCTGCAACAAATAGCCACCCGTAGGCGCATACCAATCAATCATCTCCCCTATGGCATAAGTGTGCGGTAATTTGTGTAGCTGAAAATTATCATCCATTTCCTCGACTGCAATTCCACCGAGACTCGAGATGGCTTTGTCTAGTCCATCGGGAGTCAATAACTTAATAGGCACAGCTTTGATTAAGGCAATCAACAGTTCTGGATTGAGAAAAGTCTCGCGACTAGAGCATTGCTTGAGCAAACCTATACTCGCTCGATCTAGATTAAGATCTTTCTGTAGTATCTCGGTTACTTTAGAGCGCTTAGATTTTTTGTACTTGGTCAGAAGCTGTCCAGTCGTCATTGATGGTTTGAGATCGAGATGGACAACGGTATCCTTACTCGCAGATAATGAGTTCTGCAAGGATTCACTCAAGGCATAGATGGCATTCCCTTCCAATCCAAAGGTCGTTATCACCAGCTCCCCTTTACTGTAATGATCTTGAAATTGTAGCGCAATATTCTTTAGGGGTTTTCCTTGATGGGCCGTTATGAATGACGCATCCCAGTCTACCGCAAAAGCACAGTTGGCAGCACGCAGTTCTTTTACCTTAATACCTTTTTGCTCAAACAACGTAGCCCACTTTCCATCAGAACCTGTTACACTCCAGCTTGCTCCTCCCAGCGCAAAGACAACTAGATCAGCAGTGATAGCCTCCTCGCCTTCAAATAATAACTGACCTCTCTCACCCCAACCTATCCACGTATGGTCATATAGAATGTCTACTTTATTGCTGTGCACTTGATGAACAATCTTATTGAGTACATCTATCGGCTTGAGCGCTTCATCTGGAAACACCCGATGGCTAGATCCTGCATAGCTATCAATACCATGATCATACAACCACTGCCGCAACTCTCGAATACCAAACTGCTCTATGATAGGCGCCATAAAGGCACTAGGAGAATAATGCTTGACAAGGTCATCAACCTCAGCATCATAAGTCAGATTAAGCCCGCCAACACCAGCAACTAAAAACTTACGGCCCACAGCCTTATTTTTTTCATATAGCGTCACCTTGTACTTCTCTGTATCTATCTGTGCAGCCAATATCAATGCTGCAGGGCCCCCTCCTATAATCGCTAAGCGCTCCATCTATCCTAATTGTTGTATGTAAATGTATCAATAATAAATGCTGGAGATATCCGACTGCCTACGGAATGTTAACAACAGTCTAAGAACAAGCCTTAACCACACAATTCCACGAGCATAGTTGTAATCTTGTATTTTATGAGATATCTCTTTATGCTTATTGGTGCTGTGAGTCTAGGTTCCTGCGATTACTATATCGTCAATCCGCACCGTCATCAGGTCGGTCACATAGATGCAAGTCGGGCGAGGGATGACTTTGAGTTGTGCTTTGAAGAAAAACTCTTTGCCCACTATACCGCATGGAACAGAGACTGGATCTATAAGTATCCTCCTGGCAAGGATTCCCTAAGATTATATTACAACGAGAGATTTGACAACCAAGGCATTGTCAATCAAAGCGGATATATTACTGTTAGGTTTATAATTAATTGCAAGGGTGTTGCGGGCGCCTTTGAAGTAGAATCTTTAGGATTAGACTACGAGAAAAAATCCTTTAATTCAGAACTGGTGCAACATCTACTGGAACTAACAAAAGCGATAACACTCTGGCATCCCTTTACCCACGGAGACAGTACGTATGACAGCTTTACACATTTAACTTTCAAGATCGACAATGGAGAACTGCTGGAAATATTGCCTTAGTTTTTTGCTACTTGTAGCGTTCTGTTCTTGCGACAACTTGAGCAATGAAACTTATCGCCATCTGGATATGACCGAGCGGAGCAAGTTGGCAGCCAACTACATCAGCCTCTCCAAAATTCTGGAGAGTGGCAGTCCAGAAAAAATGAAAATCTTAGAAAAAGCTTGTCGTCTTGATCCACGCAATGAAGAAGCTTGGACGCAACTGTCTGCACCTTACTTGCACAGAGGACTTTATGATGAATGGCACAACCATATAGAAAAAGCCATAGAGCTACACCCTCAAGAATCTGGCCCACTGAGAGGTATGAACAAGTTACATTTCTTCAGAGACTATGCAGGAGCGCTCTACGATTTTGACTTGACAGATACTCTAACAGTGGATAAGACCGACTACATCTATATCAATCGAAAAGCCTTATCCGTGGATTATATGAGAGGACTCTGCTACTTAGGACTAAAAAATTATGATAGAGCCAAGGAGTACTTCAATAAATATTACACAACAGAATCACAAAAAACTGGCTCAACCGAAGTTGACAATACAGCCTTTCTCTATATTGCTATGATATCCAACGAACAGCAAGACTATGAGCAAGCCATCTCAGATGTTAGTCAAGGACTTGAGCACGGCTTCCCAACTGCAGACCTCTATTATCAATTGGCTTTTGCCCAGTTTATGCTAGGCCAAGCCACAGAAGCGCAGTCGAGCCTCACGCGTTGTCGAGAGTTATACAATGACGGCAAGCACAACCGCCACAGACTCTATGAGGTTATCGGCCAACTTTATATGAGAGATATTGATGCTTTGGATGCGGAGATAGGGTGTTTTTTGTAGTGAAAAATCCTATATTTTTTACTTGACCTTTCAACTAAACATATTTAAAGTAATTACACGTTATGTTCATAATTTATGTGTAACTTGATAATAAATAGCGCCATATCAAAAGAAACAATTGCATACTCCTCCTCTTAATTTATTTGCCCTATCTGATCTTCTCACAATACAGCATTCAAGGCAAAAACCTCATTAGTAATAATAGCGAAGCAAAAATAGTCCTAGAGTATATTCCTTCGCTTGATGAACTATACTCAGTCAATAGTGAACATATCATTACGAGCGCAACGATAGATAGCTCAGGCAGTTTTAGATTGACAGGAACAGATCTCCCTGACGAAACAAAATTATACAGACTATCTTTTAGTCAATCGAAAAACGGCCTCGGGATGACGAATGGGATTACTAAAAGTTTTATCAACATTGCCATAAACAATCAAACTCTTCTGAGTCTTAATAGCTGCAAGATTAATAATGATTTTTCCTTTTGTCATCTAAGCGGAAGCACAGAATCAAAAGTAATCCAAGTGATTTATGACGGTATTTTTAAAAATCTCCAGAAAGAAACGATCAAACAGTACTCAGAGAATAACACAATTTCTGACACCAAGAAGCGACTGTTAGATGAGAAATATACCCGGGACTTGATGCACTTTGCAGATACTACGATGTATTTACACGCAGGATTAGTTGCGTTAGGACATCTCAGAAATCTAGAAGAGATATATAAAATTCAACCTGAATTTTTTCACAACTATCTTTCAAAATGGCGAAATCGTACCGAAAATAACGAGTATTATGTTCAGTTAAAAACAGAAATAGATTTCCTACATAGTGTTCACTTTCCTGACTCCAAAAGCAGACTTAACTGGAAAATGTGGTTCGCTTTAGCGTTATTAGTTAATCTATTATTAGCAGGCTATATAATCTACCTCAAAAAGCAGATATCAAGATTAGAACCTGATTTTCAAAAGAACAATACACCTACGATTGACCGATTGTCGCCAAAAGAAAAGGAAGTCTACGAGCTACTTTGCAAAGGGCTAAGCAATAAAGAAATAGGTCTCAACCTCTTTATCGAAACCAACACTGTTAAAAGCCATACCGCTAAAATCTACAGAAAACTCAATGTCAATTCCCGCGATGAGCTTATAAAAACTAGTAAATAGGTAGGGTTAACCCTCTTTTCATACCAGATGTAGTCCTTAATTCACTCCTAATGTTCTTGTCTTCATTAGAATTGACCATCATTTTTGAGTCATTATCTAACTAAACATTTAGAAATGAAATATGCGATTCTTATGATTCTACTTTGTACAATATCAGTAACAAGCCAGGCTCAAAGTCAGACCTTAACAGATGAACTCATTAAAATCAACTTCACCCAAGCCTCTACTTTAGAAGATCTGGAAGAAGTCAAAGAAGCCATGACTGCGAGAAACATTACTCTAACTTATAGTGAAGTTAAGTTTGATAGTGGCAAATTAAAAGGTCTCAAAATTTCCGTCGATTGCAATGATGGCTTCAGTGGCAGTGCATCTTCTAGTTGGACACTCTTTGGGTCAGTTGGTTTTAGCAGAGACTATAGGAAAGATGCACCAACACCTTTTCGAACTTGGTCTAACTAGAGCTAGCCCTCCAAGTATCATTAGAGGACAACACTCTTCTCTACCGCCTCTACACTATTCTCCACGAATACCTATTTTTGCTCGCATAACGAGAGATATGCACAACATCCTTATACTTGGTAGTGGCGGTAGAGAACATGCCCTTGGCTGGAAGCTAGATAAAAGTCCCTTGACGGATAAGATCTACTTCGGCCCAGGCAATGCAGGTACAGCAGAGATAGGCCACAACCTAGACCTTAGCCCTCTCAACTTTACTGAGGTACACAATGCTGTTAGAGAATACAAGATCGACTATATCCTTGTCGGTCCAGAGGCACCACTAGTTAATGGTATCACAGACTTCTTTAGAGACAAAGAGGTCAAGGTCATAGGGCCTGGCAAAGATGCTGCCCAGCTTGAAGGCAGTAAGTCCTTCGCCAATGCCTTTATGGATAAATATGGCATCCCCACAGCAGCTTCTGTAAATATCACCAAGCAGAACATAGAGGATGGTTATGATCTCATAGACCGCACACAAGGGCCTATCGTCCTCAAAGCAGATGGACTCGCTGCAGGCAAAGGTGTACTCATTCTAGAAGATAAGGCAGAAGCCAAGCGCCAACTCAAAGCGATGATCATCAATACCAAATTTGGAAAGGCCTCAGAAAAAGTTGTCATAGAAGAATTTCTCGATGGGATAGAATTTTCAGTCTTTGTATTGACTGATGGCGAAGGGTATCAAATCTTACCTGTCGCTAAAGATTATAAGCGCATAGGAGAAGGCGACACAGGACTCAACACAGGTGGCATGGGCGCTATTTCTCCTCCACCTTTTGTTGACGAAAAGTTGATGAAGAAGGTCCGCAAGCAAATCATAGAGCCCACAGTCAAAGGGATAAACAACGAAAAATTTGACTACAAAGGGTTTATCTTCTTTGGACTGATCAATGTTGATGGCCAACCAAAAGTCATCGAATATAACGTACGTATGGGCGACCCTGAAACAGAAGCCGTTATACCTCGGATAAAATCTGACTTGATGGATCTCTTTGTAAAATTACATAAGGGTAAAATCAACAAAGCTGAACTGGAAGTCAAAAAGAAAACTGCGGCCACCATTATGCTTGTCTCTCAAGGCTACCCTGAAGCTTACGAAAAAGGCAAACCCATCACCATAGACCAATCGATAGAAAAATCTCTGGTCTTTCACGCAGGCACCAAGAAAAAGGATTACGATACCGTCACCAACGGAGGTCGTGTACTTGCCGTAACTTCATTTGGCAAAGACCACCATACAGCGCTCAAGAAATCACTCGATAATATTTCCAAGATTCACTTCGAAGGAATGCATCATAGAAAAGACATAGGTTTCGATCTATAGATGATCTACACTATCCAACATATAATTGAGATAGTTAATGGCGAGGCGCTCAGCACACCTGTATTGGACAGTACTGTAACCGACCTCAGCTTTGACAGTAGAAAAATATCCGAGGGTGCATCAACTATTTTCTTTGCTCTTAAAGGCATCAAGTCTAATGGCCACGATTATCTAGAGTCCGCCTACACACAAGGCGTTAGAAATTTTGTCATATCACAAAAGCTTTTGACAGATAAATACCCAGAAGCTAATTTTATAAAAGTTACCGACACTCTAATAGCCTTACAACAGTTGGCTCTACATCATAGGCAACAACTTAGTTTTCCAGTCTTAGCGATTACAGGCAGTAACGGTAAGACAATGGTCAAAGAGTGGCTAGCCCTTGCCCTAGAAGCAAAAAACACTGTTACAAAGACACCGCTGAGTTACAACTCCCAGATCGGTGTCCCCTACTCTGTCCTAAGCCTCAATGCCACAGCAGACATCGCCATACTAGAGGCGGGCATCTCCGAAAAAGATGAGATGAAAAACCTAGAAGCTATCCTCCGACCAGAGATAGGCTTGTTCACCAACTTAGGGGATGCACACGATTCAGGATTTTCTAGTCGCGAAGAAAAATTAGAAGAAAAACTGCTGCTCTTCAAAAATTCTGAGTTGCTTATCTACAATGCAGATCAAGTTATCGTTGATAAAAAAATAAATGAACTTTACCCCAACAAGGCGCGCTCTTGGGGAGAGGCAGATGCTGCAGACATCAAGATAGTTAACAAAAAAATTGCTGCCCAGGCAACTGAGTTATCCTTACAATATCGTAAGAAAAAAATATTCCTCCGTCTCCCTTTCACAGAAGCTGCGTTCGTAGAAAACTCGATGACGGTCATCGCTTACTTAATACTAGCTGACTGGCAACAAGCAGAAATACAAACTGCGATACATAAATTTTCTACCCTCCCCAACAGACTAGAAATCAGAAAAGGCCACAACAATTGTATCTTACTCAATGATAGTTACTCTGCGGATTTGGCCTCCTCACGTCTGGCCTTAGCGCAGTTACAACAACATGGTGTGGGTAGAAAAAAAATTGCCTTCCTTAGTACTTTAGAACATCAAAAAGAAGATGCTGCTTATCTTGATCTCATACAGTCCGCACTCAGCGAACGGAAAATAGATGCACTTGTCGCGATAGGCTTTCCGACACATTGGGATGGTATTCATACCACACACTATCCCAGCACAACGGCTTGTCTCCAGCACTATGATTTTGATCAACTCCAAGATGCCGCTATCCTTATCAAAGGCGCCAGCAAGCAAAATCTTGGCAGCTTGATGAGCAAGATGACGCTACAAATTTCTGATACTGTCTTAGAAACCAATCTCTCGGCCGTAGCACATAATCTCAATGTCTATAGGAAAAGATTGCGACCTACAACTCAAATTATGGCCGTCGTCAAAGCCCAAGCATATGGCAGCGGCTCACAGCAATTGGCCAACTTTCTAGCCACACAGAAAGTAGATTACCTTGGCGTCGCCCTGGTCGATGAAGCCATTGCACTAAGACAAAACGGCTGCCATCTGCCTATTATGATTTTCAATGTTCAGTTGGAAAATCTGAGTAGGCTATGGCAATATACCTTAGAACCAGAAGTATACAGTTTTGAATTATTGGAAGCGCTCATAGAGGAGCCTAATCGAAATAACAAGCTTGGCGTCTTGCCTATACACCTGAAGGTAGATAGTGGTATGCATCGCTTGGGCTTTACAGCAGCGGATTTGCCGAGAGTACAAACGTTGCTACGATCCCAGAAAAAACTCCGCATCAAAAGCATATTTTCACATCTGTCGGCTAGCGAAGACCCGCAGTATGATGCATTTACACACCAGCAGCTAGACCTCTTTGATGAGATGTATGCCACGGTATGTGCGGGCTTAGACATCTCTCCCATTAAGCATATACTTAACACCTCTGGGGTTCTAAGATTTTCGGAACACCAGTATGATATGGTCCGCATTGGGCTCGGCTTATATGGTATAGATGCGTCTAAGACGGTTGCTGAAGAGCTCCAAAAAGCACATTCACTTAAAGCGGTCGTCCTACAAATTAAAAACGTCCCTGCTGGTCAAACCACAGGCTATTCACGTTCTGGCAAGCTAGATAAAGATACCGATATCGCTATCCTGAGCATAGGCTACGCAGATGGACTTTTACGTGCTGCGGGCAATGGCGCTCATAAAGTGCGCCTGGGAGCTCATTTATGTCCTACAATCGGCAATATCTGTATGGATGTGTGTATGGTTGTCCTCCCTGGTAACCACGGCATCAAACCGGGTGATGAGGCTGTATTCTTAGGCCCTAATAATCCCGTAGAAAATCTCGCAACTGCCTGTAATACAATTACTTACGAGGTACTGAGTCGCATATCTCCTCGCGTAAAAAGGACCTATATACAGGACTAAGGCGTCAGAAGTGGTTTAATTAAGTCTTAAAATCCCTAAGAGCCCTTTACTTTCTGCCTCGCCACCCCTTAATTGTTATCTTTGCACGATATTTAAAAACAAGGTTTTACCAACCGAAAACCTACTTTTTATCAATAATCATCATGAGAAAGATAATACTCTTATTAGGCTTATTCTGGGCAGTCAATGGCTTGGCCCAAGACAATGACCCTGTCCTATTTACTGTGGGAGGCGACGAGGTCAATGTGTCCGAATTTCGATACATCTACGAGAAGAATAATGCAGACAATGCCAACTACTCTATGGAGAGCATCGAGGAGTATCTAGAACTCTACAAGAAATTCAAACTAAAGGTGCACAAGGCTAGAGAAATCGGTCTTGATACGGTTAAGTCACTCCAAAAAGAACTTGCTGGCTATCGCAAGCAATTGGCCAACTCTTATCTAAAAGACAAAGAAATATCTAATAGACTAGTCGATGAGGTAGTGGACAGGATGAAGACTGACAAGAAGGTCAGTCACATTTTTATCGGAGTCAATAAGAAAGGTGGTGAGCAAGCTGAGCGCGGGGCAGAAGAAAAAATCTATGACATCTACAACAAACTTGTCTCCAACAAAGGCTTAGGCTTTGACCAAATGGCCAAGACCCTATCAGAAGATAAAATATCTGCGAAGAAAGATGGGGCACTCGGCTACTATGTAGCACCACTTCCTGATGGCTTTTATGAATTTGAAAATGCGATGTACTCTACTGAAGTCGGGAAGTTCTCAGAGCCTTTCAGATCTAAGATGGGCTACCACATCGTAAAGGTAGAAGATGCACGACCAGCTAGAGGGGAGATGGAGATAGCACATATCCTTATCAGAAAAGAATCAAAAGGAAAAGTCAATCCCAACGCTAAAAGCACAATAGACTCTGTATATACTCTTCTGCAATCAGGACAGACGTTTGAAAAACTTGTCCCTAAGTTCTCTGAAGATAGCAAGACCAAGTCAAGAGCAGGTTACATCGGTTTCTTCGGTGTCAACCAATACGAAAAAGCGTTTGAAGATGCAGCTTTTGCGCTGACCGAAGACAATAGCTATACGAAACCAGTTAGCACAAAAGTCGGTTACCACATCATTAAGCGTATCTCCAAAAGAGACAACAGCAATGAAGATAGACTTAAGAAGAGAGTAGAACAAAGAATTAAGAATAATGATCGCTTTGCAACCGCTCAAAAGAAATTAATTGAGGATGTCAAAAAGGATGCGAAGTTTACCGAGAACAAGCAACTTATTTCACAATTTGAAAAAGTATTGAACGAAACGTTCTACAGCTACAAATGGGAGACACCTAATTTTGACGAACAGAAAGCACTATTTACCCTAGGCAAAAAAAGCTATGATCTAAACGATTTTGCTAAGTGGTCCAAAGGTAATGTCAGAGAACGATTGAAGTTTCCTAAAACGACACCACTTAATGAAGCTTCGCAAACAATGTATGACATATACTTAGAAGAAAAAGTAATGGCCTATGAGGAAGCTAACCTAGAAAACAAGTATCCCGATTTCAAAGCCTTAATGCGAGAATATAGAGAAGGCATTCTACTCTTTGAAATCACCAAAAATGAAGTCTGGGACAAAGCCTCTCAAGATACCATCGGTCTTAGAAGCTACTTTGACCAACACAGAGATGACTACAAGTGGGGAGACAGAGTACAAACAAATAAGATAACTCTCGAAAGTAGTGATCCTAGTAAGCTCGATGACTTCAAAAAGTTGGTCGACAAAAAAGGACTAGACAAAGCAATCGATAAATACAAAAAAGAAAGTGGCTTTACAGTTAATCAAGAAGAAGTTACGCTGGAATTAATGGATCAAGAGATAAGAGGGCTTAAGCATACAAAAGGGTCCGCAACAGAATTGATGATTGACAAGAACACTGCACATCTGTACACCTTTGTACAAAATGTCAGTTCTAGCTACAAGACACTTAAAGAAGCAAGGGGTTATGTGATCGCAGACTATCAAGATTATCTTGAGCAAAAGTGGGTGGAGGGATTAAAGAAAGATTATCCTATCAAAGTAGATAACAAAGTGCTCAAGTCACTGACAAAATAACACAACAATGTATCTGAGGTGGCTGTTGGCTACAGGGCTGATTTCCTTGGTGATCAGTTGTCAAATGAAACAAGATAAGGGCTCCGTGCTAGCAAAGGCTTATGGAAATCAACTCCACTTCAATGACATAGCAAGCCATTTAGAGGGAGCTACATCGAAAGCAGACTCCACGCGGATTATTGACAAAAAAGTTGACGAATGGCTAATGCAAGAAATACTCTATAAAGAGGCCAAAACGAGACTTAAAGTAGATGCAACTTTAGAACAGATGGCAGAGGCTTATAAAAAAGACCTCTACATACATAAAATGGAAAGTGTGCTCAAAAGTGAGCAAACCCAAACGCAATGGACCTCTGAGGAGCAGCAAAATTTTCTAGAATCTGAAGGAATTTCAGTCTTACTAGATGAACCAGTATTACAATGCTTACTGGTCAAAGTTCCTACAAATAAGGATACTGATAAAATTGAATTGCTGTGGAAAACAGAAGATATACCGGGTCTCAATGTCTCTGTGAAAGAACTAGAAGGTTATGCACACTTAGATATAGATAGCTGGATGAAAGAAACGCAAGTAAAGAGTCTACTACCCGATAGCTTGGTCAAGAAAATTGATTTCAACTCAGACAAGTCCTATAAGACCGTTTATAATGATGAACGCATTTACTATAAGACTCTCGACTATCTTTCTGAAGGAGATTCTATTCCGCAAAACATGTTAGCAGAAAAGATCAAAAGCAGATATTCACGAGTTCGCTTTAAGGAATTCATAAATTCTTGGAAAACAGAGCTCTATCAAAATAAAATCCAAAGCAAAGACATTGTCATAACGTCACAGCAAGGATAAAATCAAATTCTATATGAAAAACATAACATTAATCATAGCCTTTCTGATGTGCTTGGGCCTACAAGCTCAAGAACAGATGCTTATCGACAAAGTCATTGCAAAGGTCGGTACAGAAACAATACTACTTTCTGACGTAGAAGGCCAATATAGTTATGCACTAGAACAAGGCGGTCCTGAAGACCCCAATATAAAATGTAACATCTTACAAGCCATCATCGGACAAAAACTTGTCGTTCACCACGCCAAACTTGATAGTGTAGAAGTATCTCCCGATGAGATAGAAGCTAGTCTGGATTTTCGTATCGATCAGGTCCTCAGACAGATGGGTGGTGATGAGACGCTGTTCCAAGAGTACTATGGTATGACGGTGCTCGATATGAGAGGAAAATTGCGTGAAGACCTCAATCAGCAGATGTTAGCAGAACGTATGCAAGGGCAGATACTTAATTCTGTCAACATCACACCAAAAGAAGTCAAACAATTTTTTAACTCTATCCCAAGTGATTCGATTCCATTTCTAAGTGCAGAGGTGGAGCTATCAGAGGTAGTTGTCAAGCCACTAGTCAATGAGGAAGAAAATGCGAAAGCGTTGAAGAAGATTTTGGATATTAGAAAAAGGATAATCGAAGGCGGGGAAGACTTTGCAGAGTTGGCACGTACGTTCTCTGACGACAAAGGATCTGGTGCTCAAGGTGGTAACCTAGGTTTTGCGGGTAGAGGAACCTTTGTGCCAGAATTTGAAGCCACTGCATACACACTGACCAAGGATGAAATTTCTGAACCTATAGAAACAGAGTTTGGTTTTCATATTCTACAATTACTCGAAAGAAGAGGTAACAAGGTCAACATACGCCACATCCTTGTAAGACCCGAAATTACAGAAGCGGACCTACAACTTGCGAGAACAAAACTAGATACTGTAAGAGCACAGATAGAAAGAGGTAAGATCACTTTTGAGAATGCCGTCAAGCTACACTCAGAAGAAAGTCTTCCAAGCTACTCAAACAATGGAATGATCCAGAACCCACAGACTGGGAAGACCTCTTTTGAAACTGCGCAATTGCCTTCAGAAATATACTTTGCTATAGAAGACTTAGTACCCGGTGACATCACAGAGCCTCTAGAGTATCCCCTTCCTACTGGAGAGACCTATTATAGAATTATCAAAGTCAGAGACCTTACTAACCCGCATAAGGCTAGCCTTGAAGAAGACTACGCCAAGATTCAGCGCTTTGCGAAGGAGAGCAAAAAGAATGAGTACTTCAGTACTTGGCTAGAAGAAAAGTTTGCTTCTACTTTCATTGCAATAGAACCTGGTTACTTGAGTTGCCCTGAGCTAGATATGCGGATGAACAAGTAAGGCCAGAATGCCTTAGTGCATTTTCATTTATATCTTTCATCTCAAGCATCGCCGAGAGATCTCGGTTCTCGTTACGACTGTATACCATCCACACAACTAAACAAACTTTAGAAGTGCACTAAGAGCGGAGTGACCCAACTCTTAGTTCCGCATTACGAGAACGAAGATTCCTCTATTTCGCTTCGCTACTTTCGGAATGAAAAAGGAGAAGATAATCTACACCCCTACAAACATCCCCTTAGGTTGCTCCACTTCATATTTGATTTCGCGATTTTGTTTTTGCTTGGATCCTATTTCTAATTTCCAAGTAACTACACCTGTCTCTTTCTTAATATTGGCATCTCCTACTTCTATGGCGTCGACAACAATCTTTTCACTTGTACTGAGTGGCACCTGATCGTAAAGCTCCATCTCTATAGCAGTAGACTTATTATTCTTAATCACAATTTCATAGCCTATTTGCTTCTTGACTTTACTTCTAAAGAAATTGATTTCACTATAATCCTTAATGCGCTCACGTGTTACAGCAACACCGTAATCGACACCAAGTGGAATCTCTAATTGATCTGTCTCCTTGTTAGGCTCAAAGTAAGTCTTGCCTTGCATGCGTCCATGTGCAAAGACAGTCAAGTAGCCTTGGGACAATACTAAGTTGCTCACATTATTAATCTTAGCGTAGAGGTAAGCCTGCGGCGATAGTTTTGGCGTACACTTGTAATAGTAATCTGCTTCTATTTGTTGCTCTGACAAGACCACCGTATAATCTGTTGTTTGCTTTAGGATAGTGTGAGGCTTGTTGAGTTTAAATATACTAGCAGTAATCTGCTCAGAATAACTGGCAACTTTTTTCGAAGCTTCGTAAGCTTCCTCATCAGATTCAGCTATTCTGGTGTTTTGATATATGCCGCTTAGCTTGGCAACGTTCTTAGTCGGCAACCCATCATAGGAGCTATTCTGATAATGCTCTCTGAGCCACCACTCTTGCAATTCTGGAGCAGTGATATCAGTACTAGGTAGAGCCGTGGTGAGTGTCAATTGTACATCTGACCAATCCTCGCTCGTCTTATTCCATACTTTACCTTTGTAGTTAAGGTCCAAATCTTCTTCTAGACTTGTCATATACAAATCATACTCTGTACTCCAACCCGCCTGAGAAACAAGATAAGAAATACCTAATTCTGTAGTCATAGCCTTATCTGATTGTAACTGAAGGATAATTTTTTTCTGAGGAACCTGTGATGAATCAGTAGAATTCTTAATTAAATTGGTCAAAGCTAATTGGAGTTCTCCTCGCTGTTTCTGCACAGAGAGGAGCTCAATGCGTAGCTTTCTTGTTTCTGTAGCATAATACTCCATTAACTTCTTCAGCTCCGAAGCATAATTGGCTTGTATATCCTGAGAGAGCTTGTTATTAAGCCCTAAGATCGACAGTTGCTCCTCTATCAACTTCTTCTGCATATCTAAAAGTGCAATACTGTCTTGCAAGGCCATTTGTCTCTTGCTCTGCTCTACTTTCCTCGAATCGACAGCTGACCGCACACTGAGAACCTTAATGGAGGGGTCCAAAATCAACTGAGTAGACCCTAAATCAATATTATATGGCAGACCACCAACCTCAATCAGATTATCGCCTGAGGTCAGAGTAACTGCTCCTGTCCTAACCACTGTCGCACCACTCCGATAAACTGTCACATCCGAAATAGGGAAAGTATCTGCAAACAATCCTCCACTTAAAAACAACAATACTGTCGCTAGGGTAAAAATCAATCTGTTCATATCAATTCTTTACCACTAGGAGGGTTAGAATGAACGGATTACATGCTGTAAGGCAAAGAAAAATTTATAAATAGTTACTAGCTCATATCTAAAGCCTCCAAATTCACAAAGGCATCCGTTTTAGGGAATCTAAGTTTTGCGGCTTCTAAGGTCTTGTGAAACAGTACATCTTGTCTCAGCTGATAGTAGCACAATATCCTATTATAGTCCACATCGACCTTATAACCAAAAGTATCAGAAGAGAACTCAAAATAATCCAAGGCCTCTGTGTAATATCCAAGGTCATACATCAATCCACCTAACTCATAAGACAGATCGTAATCCTCCTTAATGGCATAGTATTTTTCCCATACCTGCAAGATGGTTTGTTTAAGTCTCGAACGTTGCTTGACAGATATACTTTTTGATAACTTCTTAATGCTGGGCAACAGCTTAATAAATATAGACGAGTCGTAGGCGTTAAGCCTCAGCAATCCTAATAGTTCTGTTAAGTTAGCTGAAGGCAAATTTTTGTAAACCAAACGTTTTAAGCTAATGACATCATCAAGATTCATTTGACTCGAATGCTTACGATACGCTTCTTCAAAAAGAAGAAATCGAGTGGAATCTTGTATGAAATTAAGACAGCCCATATCAATACTTAGATTGGTATTGATATCAAACATCGAAAGGCCACCACTCAAAGTACAGAATTGAGAAATGGCGTGAAAATTAACCCACAGAGAAAAGCTACCGTGCTTAACAAAATCCGGCTGCTCTCTTGCGGCTAATTCCTGGCTCTCTTTGTAGCCCTTATCCATCGTCAACAAAACCAGTCCAGATTCAGAAAGCGCAGATATCGTTGACAGACATTCCATAGCGACTTTAGGAAAAAGAATATAAGTACCACTATAGCGCTGGTTATACTGCGTTAGAATTTGATTAAAGATTTCATTATCAAAATCCAAGTCAGTTTGCAACGTTTTATGATAAGTGAATTTCAATTCACTAATGACCTCTTGAGCATTCTTCCCTTCTGGATCCGTTAAGGAATCTATAGAAACAGAGCAATTGAACACTTCTCTGTCCTCAAAATAAAAGAGCTCATTAGGAAGAGAATCGAAAAAATAATTAGCTATCGCCAAGATAGGTTGATCTAAATCTCCACTACCGATTGTCCTTTTTGAATTCCGCAAAACCAATTCTTGACTCTTGGTCGCATCAAAGAAGGCTACATCTAAAACCCCTTGATTGAAGTATTTTTGAAGTCTGGGGTGATTGCTGTAAAAAGATAAATTCTCCTCCACGATATCGCTAAGTACATAACAATAATTTGTCGAGCAGCCATGAGAATCTGATATCAACTTCTCTAAATGTTCTAAGATATTGAAGGAAAGCCTTCCGTGTCCTGCGCCCAGCTCTAAGATATAGACAATACTTTCAGTCTTTTCTTTAAGTTCTAGATCCTTGAGAAAGGCATAGATCAACTCTGCATAAGTCGTCGCTGCCAAAGCACTATTGGTAATCTGATGTGGCACCATTTCATTGCTCCACACTGCAATACCATTTTGTTGATAGAAGTCTTTGTTGAGTTGCCAGACGAGGCTTTCAGCGAAGGGGGTTTTTTTCTGTATGCTGTATAAATCTGAACTCATCCGTAAACTGCTTTTGTAAGGAAATAATTGATATCCAACTAGCGAGTTTACCCAAACGTGAATCCGTCTAAACCTACATACTTTAAATATTGAGTTAAGATAGGATATTTCAGAGTGATAGTGTGTTAAAACCTATTCTGGCTCGTCGTAAGAGCTATAATGACCAAAACAAAAAAAAGCTGATCCCTTTACAGGACCAGCTTTTCTATATCTCACTTCAACTTCGCTTATCGCGCTACAGCTGTCGCTCTTTTTTCTCTGATGACTGTCACCTTCACTTGTCCAGGATATTGCATCTCAGTTTCTATCTTTTGTGAGATCATAAAGGCTAGATCATCTGCAAAAGCATCTGATACTTTTTCACTCTCTACGATAACTCTTAGCTCTCTACCCGCCTGGATAGCATACGCCTTCTGGACACCTTCATAACCCAATGCTAGGTCTTCTAGCTCTCCGATTCTCTTAAGGTAACTTTCTAGAATTTCTCTTCTCGCTCCTGGTCTTGCACCTGAGATGGCATCACAAGCTTGGACGAGTGGGGAGATGATGTTATTCATTTCTATCTCGTCGTGGTGAGCACCTACGGCGTTGAGGATAACAGGATGCTCATTAACTTTTTTGAGCATCTCCATTCCGAGTAATGCGTGTGGCAACTCAGACTCTTCCTCTGCAACCTTACCTATATCATGGAGAAGGCCCGCACGCTTAGCCATTTTAATTTGCTTGTTGCTCATACCCAACTCAGCGGCCATAATCGCGCAGAGATTGGCAGTTTCTATAGAGTGCTTCAATAGGTTCTGACCATAAGAAGATCTGAATCTCATACGACCGACCATCCTGATGATCTCAGCTTTTAAGCCATGCAGATCTAGATCAATAACCGTTCTTTCTCCTATCTCCTTTATCTGGTCTTCTAACTGTGTGCTAACTTTTTCTACGGTCTCCTCTATCTTGGCTGGGTGGATACGACCATCTGCGACGAGTCTCTTTAGTGACAACCTACAGATCTCTCTTCTGATCGGATCGAAACTAGATATGATTATCGCTTCTGGTGTATCATCTACTATGATCTCTGCTCCAGTAGCAGCTTCTAGAGCTCGGATGTTTCTTCCTTCTCTACCGATGATCTGACCTTTGATGTCATCACTTTCGAGATTAAATACAGATACTGTATTCTCGATTGTGTATTCAGCACCCATCCGTTGTATCGTCTGAATGATAATCTTTTTCGCTTCCTTGGCAGCTGTAGCCTTAGCCTCAGTAATGGTCTCTTTCTCTATTGCTAGTGCATCTGTCTGCGCTTTGTTTCGCACAGCTTCTAAGAGTTTTTCTCTAGCATCAGCTTCTGACATCTTAGCTATAGTCTCGAGTTGCTTGATCCTCTCTTCATTGGCTTTATCTAATTCCTCTTTCTTCTTAGAGACGATCTTGAGTTGTTTCTCTAGATTCTCTTTGATAGCACCTACTTCTGATTCTCTCTGCTCTATACCTTCTATTTCTGCAGCTAGAGAGTCCTTTTTGATTTTTATTTCTTTTTCAAGAGCCTTGACTTCCATCTCTCGCTCCTTCATCTCGACCTTCTGGTCTGCCTTGTAGCTCTGGTAGTCTGCTTTCAGTTTAGCGTACTTGTCCTTAGCTTCCTGAATCTTCTTTTGCTTGATAGATTCATTTTTGCCTTCTGCTCCTGAGACCAATTTGTTGGCTTTGGATTCTGCTTCTGACAACTTACGTGTAGCTGTAATTTCTGCCTCTTTAAGGGTGAGGTCTGCCTTTTTGTTGGCCTCCTCTATTTTACCCAAAGTGGACTTCTTAAGAGAGGTATTGGTCACAAAATAACCGATAACAGCTCCTAGGACAGCGCCTACGATGGCTAATATTCCTAATTCCATACTTCAATATTTATGTTAAGTAAAAATTGAGCAGGGTCAGGTTGTACACTTTTCTAGAGAATCTTATGGTCTGATATCATCATAGCTGCACTCCAAGTAAAGCCTTAGCTTACTGCTGAGGAGTCGACACAAAATGTCCTAATTGCTTGCTTATATGTCTATATATGGAGAATGTGGCCTTTTTTCCACATTTTAAAAATCCAATTATACTACCAATCCATCCGCTCTAGGCTGCACTTTTCTTTACCTCACTTCTGCCCTTTCAAATCGTTCTAATGTCCCTCTGCGCCACTATCCCACGTTTGATACAGTGTCTCTTCAAGGACCATACAAAAATAGTGTTTTTTGAGTTGACACTTTTGACACTTTATATCCTTATCTCAGCACCCAACTTTGACTTGAAGTTTTCTTGGAGTGCCTTCATCACCTTATCGACCTCCTTGTCTGTCAGGGTTTTAGATATATCCTGAAATTTGAACTTGACGGCATAGGCTTTCTTACCCTCCCCTAGCTGCTCTGCATTCTTATATACATCAAAGAGAGAGACCTCCTTAATGAGCTTCTTGTTGGTATTCTTGCTGACCGCCATCACCTCTCCAAAAGTGACGCCTTTGCTGAGCACTAGTGACAAATCCCGCTCTGTAGCAGGATATTTACTGATCTCTTCTACTTGAATGGATGACTTCTTGCCCCCTTTGACGAGAGTCTTAAGACCAAATTCCGCAAAATAGACGGGTACTGAGATCTCTGCACGCTTGAGCAGCTGCTTACTGACTTGGCCAAATCGCACAATACTATTGGGTCCTCTATGGTATTCTAGCCCAAAATCAAACGCATCTCCTTCGACTTCTTTGACCTGATAAGTACCTATAGATACCTGTAGTAAGACGCGTTCTACCCACTGCTTCAGCTGATAGAAGTCTGCTTGTGTCGGGCTCGTCTGCCACGACTGAGGCTGATCCGCTCCTGTAATAAAGAGGCTCAAGAACTCCGTCTCCTTAAAGCCTTCCCCATCCTTGGCATAAGTCCTACCAAACTCAAACAAGCGCAAATCCTTTTGCTGATAATTGAGATTATGGGCTACACTCTTAAGACCTGAGATCAAGGCGTCTGGTCGCATTATATCCAAGTGGATATTACTGGTATTATTGATAAAGACCATCTCCTCACTCGGCTCTCCGTAGCGTCCAGACTCTATCAAAGACATCCCCATCATCTCATTGAATCCATTGCTGGCCAGATAGTCCGCTAGTCCATTTTTGACCTGCCGTGAAGTCGGATAATTCTGATACGTAATCGCCGTACGCAACTGGGCTGGGATCGGCACTTTATTGAATCCATAGATTCTAAGGACTTCCTCTATAATATCTACTTCTCTGAGTACATCTGCCTTATTGGTCGGGACGACAGCAACAAAAGAGTTGTCATCTACTGGCCTCAGTTCCATATCCATCGCTCGGAGGATGTTGTGGATTTCTTCCTTATCCATTGGCGTTCCTACTGCGTCTTGTATCCTCTGGTAATTGACGTGTATTTCTTTAGGGTCGATGACTTGCGGATACGCATCTACAATCTCAGAGGCTATCGTCGCACCCGCGTATTGTTGCAAGAGCAAGGCTGCCCTTTCTAAGGCATCGATGGTGATGTTGGGATCTGATCCTTTCTCAAAAACCTTGGCCGCATCTGTTCTTAATAAATGTCGAGTACTTGTTCTTCTTATATGTCCTGCTTCAAAGTGGGCGGCCTCTAGAAAGATATTCTTGGTCTCATCTGTCACACCCGAATGTAGTCCTCCAAAAACACCACCTATACAAAGGGGGTTGGACTCCGCATCACAGATCATCAAATCATCTGCGTGGAGTTTGCGCTCTTTTTCATCAAGAGAAACAAAGTCTGTGTCCTGCGGCAACTTCATCACTTTTATCTTTCCACCTTTTATCTTATCTGCATCAAATGCGTGCAGTGGCTGGCCATATTCGTGCAGGACAAAATTGGTGATGTCCACCACATTGCTGATCGGTCGCACACCTATAGCCCGTAGTAGATTCTGCATCCAAGAAGGAGAAGGTCCTATCTCTACACCAGTCAGAGAGATGCCGCTGTACCGTGGGCAGGCCTCTGGGTTGACAATCTCTACTGGCATAGCAGGGTTGTCTACATCTACTTTGAAATGTGTGCGGTCTGGATCTTTGACAAGTCCTGTCCCACCCTTATTGATTTTAAGATAGGCGGCTAGGTCTTTGGCTACACCCAGATGAGAAGTAGCATCGGATCTGTTAGGTGTAAGACCGATGTCAAACACATAGTCATCTTCTATCTGATAATAATCACTTGCAAGTGTCCCTACTGGCACATCATCAGGAAGGACTAAGATGCCTGAGTGGTCAGCGCCAAGGCCTAACTCATCTTCTGCACAGATCATCCCTTCACTGACTTCACCTCGAATTTTCCCTTTTTTGATTTTCCACGGCTCCCCATCAGCAGCGTAGAGAGTCGTGCCTGTCGTAGCGATAAGCACTTTTTGGCCAGCAGCTACATTGGGGGCACCACAGACTATTTGCTTGAGTTCTAGATCTCCTATGTTTACTTTAGTGAGAGAGAGTTTGTCTGCATTAGGGTGTTTTTCACACTGCTCGACATAGCCGACGACAATGCCCTTGAGGCCTCCTTTGATGGTTTCTACCTTCTCGAGTCCTTCTACTTCGAGGCCTATATCCGTGAGTATCTCTGATAACTCCTCTAGTTCTAAGTCAAAGTCTATATATCTCTTGAGCCAATTAAGGGATAAGTTCATACTGTGCCTTTATTTATAAGGCGCTAAGATAAGTCTTTTGATGACTGGCGCTAGTATGCACCGACGTCTAGTCCCAGATCACCAAGAACCAGTAAGTCTTGCCTTGTACGGACTAGGATAAAAGGCTTTAATCCTAGGAGCTCGCTATATTTTTGATCTGCCGCCTAGATTTAAAGCTAGGCCAATGGTCACGAAATTCGGGAAATCATCTTTGAAGGTATAATTGTAATCAGCAGTTACTCTCAAGAAGGCATATTTGTATCCGATTCTAGGCACAAACCCAATTCCAGAGCCTCCAATTTCTTTCCCAGCTTGAGTAGTCTCGGAATTATTAAAATTACCTACTGCTACTCCTACAAAGCCACGATTATTGGCGTTATTTAATAAATAATAATCTGCTGTGAGTGCAAACGAGGTTCCGATACCTTGACTCCTAATGGGTTCATCGAAGTACTCACCGAAGAATTGCCATTCTTGCTTCAGCCCTACGGCTATCTTATCATTTAAGTTGACTCTGACCTCACTAAATAATCCAATACCATCGCCTGCTTGATCAGTAACCATATACTTGGCACCTAAGACATCCCATTCTAGCAGTTTATAATTTTGCTATAATGCTGTGGTCGTTAAGCGAAGCAAAGTTAGTTGATTATACTTTTCAAATAATTTCCTCCTCTGATCGACAGCTGCCTCTAGTCCAAATGTGCAAGAGCAGCGTGCAGAACAGGTCCTCTCGTCTGCCCACCCTCGGTGACAAAAGCGACCACTTCCATATTCTCTATAAGCCACTCGCCATTGTTCTCTGCTGGCATCTCGTAAGTATACGTTTTAACCACTTCTTGATTAATAGATAGATCTGAAACTAGGAAGTCTCCAGTCAACTCTGACAACATATCTTTGAGCACGTGATTGTGTTCATAATCTGCTATAATCCCTTGGCCTAAGCCCCCGGCATCTTGGGGATCGATAAGATGACTTTCTGTAATGAAGAGATTCATTCTGAGCTCGCCCTCTAAGGGTACCATACCAGTCGTCGTAACTGTAATCGTAGCTTGTCTTGTTTCTTCATCATAATCAGTACCAATCTGTATGTCCAAAGATTGTGGTGTCTGACATCTCTGCTCCACTCTACTGAGCCACTGACTTGTGTTGATGAGTGAAATATCCCCTTCTGGAAGATCTGGGAATGGAAATCTATCAACAGTAGCTGTTGGCTTACCTAACCAAGGCTTGAGAAAATCTTCTACAGCCTTAGCTTGTTCACTTCTAAAATCATATTTGCTGTCACTCTTAGGCTCAGAAAGAAAATCTCCGTGGATGCCTACAACGACAACTGACCCAGGAAACAAAGCCAGGATATCATCAACCGCTTCTGTTCCTTTTGGACAATTAGGGCAGCTAACACCAGTTAACTCTTCTATCAAAATGACTTTTTCTGTGCATTCGTTGGTCAATTCTGGAATGACAACCATCGTTTCTGTACAGCCACTCATCAATAACACGATAGTGATCAAGGCTAAAAATTGATATTTCATAAGGCTAATGATTTTTAAAATTTAGAAAGATGATGAAGCTGTAAAGTTGAATCCACTAAACGCTGGCTCCAGTCTACAGATACCACCATTACAGACAATACCTTCTACTTGCTTGATGTAACTCAAAGAAAATCTGTTGGCTTTATACGTATAGTATATATCTATTCTCGGATAGTGTAAGGCTAACTTTTCTCCTGAATCTGGATCTGTTGGCGATAATTTTCCTGGTGTAATATTGTACATATCTGATACACCAAAGGACCAATGCGGTGCTATAGAAAACTCTACTAGACCAAATAACCAATCTCCATAATCTTGCTTAAAGCCTGCCTTCTCGTCATCACCTATTGCTAAGAATTGGAACTCTGTACGGATAGATTTTTTTCTAGACAACTTATAGAGGAAATCTACATACGGCGTTACTGTCTCTACTATCGGTACACCCGTCTTTTGCTCATAGACTTCTTGATTATAATCTACGAGTTGGAGTCCTCCTTTGATCTGCCATTTTCTATTGTGCTTGTAGATAATTTCAGTATAAGTTTCTTGAAAGAGCTTGTTGCCATCAAGATCCGTGATGTAAGAAAAGTTGGCGGAGGTCGTTAGCTTTTTATTCCATCTGTACTTGACATCTGCCTGATACGCTTGCTCACTGAGTAACTGCGTCGCCGGAGAATATCTTGCCGTCAACCTGTAGGTATTCTGCCTATTCATCGGCGGAATAAAATTGATAAGACCTTCTATCAATTGTAGATTAGGATCGACTCTAAATTCGAAATTTTCTGTGCGCTTAGCTTCTAAAGTTACACCAAGTCCATTGCCAGCATAACTCAGACTACCATAGTAAACGGATCCTGCTTCTCTGACCATTTTACCTGGAGAAGTTGTCCCGTCTCTATTGGTTTTCAGAGCCAGTGGATCATTAAAGGCTTCTGCCGTTTTGATAGCTGCCTCTGTGTAGAAACTGATAGGACCAAAGGTGAGGGTATTGTAAAAACTACCCGAATAGGTATTATGCGTAGGCTTAAATCTATCTTCATCAAGATAGGTCTTGACGATGTCTACGATGCTGGCCATCGTACCGTCATCTAGCGTCTTACCTATGAGGCCTATTCCAGGCGCTAACGTAAAGAGCTTAGAACCTTCTTTTTCAGAAGTCAGGTCAACATATCCCTCTAAGACAGCCCCACGCATATTGGGCTCATAGTTGGTAAATAGATTTCTCTGTTGTCCTGCAAAGACTCTTGCATTCCAGTTGTCATTAATCTTATAGGTGAGTCTGACCCCTTTGAGTGCATTATCTATTAATAAGGCTCTCTCTTCGTAAGCACGATAGATGATACCACTGCCTATCTGGTCATATATATAGCCGGCTCTTATATCAAACTTGTCTGTGGACTTGCCTATATGCCATCTACCTATACCATTGGCTGTATAAGACTGATTGGGGTTACGCAGATTAGAATTGTTAAATACATCAAAGCGCACGCCGATATCAAAGCCGCTTCTCGTATATCCTAAGTCTAACCAAGACTGAGCTCCAAAGTGCTGATAATCATACTGTGGTATATCAAAAGCACCTATAAGGGAGTCCCTAATAAAGAAATTAGAACTATTCTGAAATCCTCCTGTGAAACTGCCTTTGTCTTGCTGTGCCTCCTGAGAAACAATTTGGGTACTGAAAAGAAGAAAAACAAGCGCTACCAGTATGGGATTGATCAATTTCATCACTATATATCTTTTGTAAGAGCCCTAAATATAGGGAGTAATAGCTACAGCTAAGTGTAGGCAAAACGATATAACACTAATAATTATAAACAATGAGACCTCTATAGTTGTTTTGTGACATCCTGCTGCATAAGCCTATCTATTGGCCTTTTCAGGTCGAACTATAGCTATATTGGATCTAGGTAAATCTTATTTGTATAACTCCGACAATTGGGAGGCCAAAAGGCTATTCATCAGCTACCGCTCCGAACTCCATATCTATCCTTATGTCAATATTGGTTGTCGGCACACTGCGGAAGGTCAACTCTACCTCAAAAAGCAACATATTTCCATCAGAGATAAAATCCTTTATATCCGGAAGGGAGGCAAATAGATCTATTTCGTTCTTGGGGCCAAGTGGGATGGGGTCTATAAAGAAAACTTCTCGTGTAATGGTTGGATCATCAGGATCTACAACGTTAATCTCGATGACATTGATAAAATTGAGGTCGATAGCTGCAAATACGGGCCTAAATACAGCTCGCTGCGCCACCACACGATCTACAGAAGCATCAGCGATACCTCTCGAAGCCAATGAGATCTCATAAGGGAAAAGGACCTCTGTCGTCAATCCGAGTATCTCAAAAGTATTGGAGCCCGCAGGAATAATCATATCTACTCGTGCAGGAATTTCAAAGAGAGTCTCTACTCTATTGCAAGAGACTAACAGCAATCCTGACAAGCATAAGAGCTTAAATGTGGCTAACGTGGAAAACAATTTCATAGTAGGAAAACGGATTTTTTAGTAAGTCTATTCAGTCAAAGCTGTAGAATCTTAAAACTAAATGATATTTTAATTATCCAAAACAAACGAAATCAACTATGGGAACGCAAAAAGTCAACCTCCTAGAAGATGTTTCAGATCGTCACAAGTTTATCAAAGCACTACTTACCGATGTCAGATCACTAGAATATATCTTAGAAAACGATTGGATAGAGAGTGGCATTACGCGATTTGGCGCAGAGGTCGAGATGGTCGTCGTTGACCGAGATACCCTTAAGCCCAAGAATATCGCTATGTCCATTATGGACCAGATGAAGCATCCCAAGTGGCTTGATGGTGAGTTGGCACAGTTCAATTTGGAGTTTAACCTACAACCAAGAGAGTTCAAGGGTGGCAACTTTTCTCTTATGGAAAAGGAAATACATACCTACCTAAAAAAACTAGAGACCACTCTCAAGAAGAATAATGCGACCTATGTCTTGACAGGGATATTACCGACGCTGCAGAAATTTAATCTAGACATAGAAAATCTAACGCCGCGCAAGCGATACTTTGCTCTGATGGACGCCATCAAAAACCTTGGGCTAGGCAAAGACGTAGAGCTCAAGCTGTTTGGCATAGACAATCTCTATGTCAGACACGATACGCCGTTGCTAGAGGCTGCCAATACAAGCTTCCAAGTGCACCTCCAGGTCGATGCCCCTAACTATGTACAGATGTATAACCTCGCCCAGATGCTGGCTGGGCCTTCTACCGCGGTCGCGGCCAACTCCCCGCTAATGTTCGGAAAGCGCCTGTGGCACGAAACCCGTATAGCCAATTTTGAACAGTCACTAGATACCCGTGTGACCAATAATCATATGCGGGAACAGAGTACACGTGTCTCCTTCGGTAAGTCTTGGATTAATGAATCGATACTAGAAATCTACAAAGAAGACATAGCAAGATTCAAAGTTCTACTTAGTTCAGAAATAGAAACCAATAGCTGGGAACAGATACAAAACGGCAAAGCACCAGACCTAGATGCCTTGCTTGTCCACAACTCAACAGTATATAGATGGAACCGCCCTCAGTATGGCATCAGTCCTAACGGCAAGCCCCATCTGCGGATAGAGAATCGTGTGATGCCTGCAGGGCCTTCTGTACCTGATATGGTCGCCAATGCGGTCTTCTGGCTAGGCGCTATGAAAGGTATGGCATTGAGGTATGATGACATCAGAAAGGTCATCGACTATTCTGCTCTACGTGACAACTTCGGAAGATCAGCACGGGTAGGTCTCAGTGCCGAATACACATGGATAAAAGGTAAAAAGATCGGCGTAAGAGATCTCATCCTCAAGGAATTGATACCAGTAGCCAAAGAAGGATTAAAGTCTTGTAAAGTGAATAGCACCGACATCAACAACTACCTCGGGATCATCAAGGACAGAGTCAAAAAGAAAACTAATGGTGCCATATGGATGCTCGACTCCTACTCTCATCTCCTCAAACAAGATGTCTCTCAAGACGAAACCCTTTCTACACTTACCCACGCTATCATTATGAACCAAAGAGAAAATATTCCCGTCCATAAATGGAAAAAAGCTGACCTCAGTGATCTTAGAGAATACAAGCCTTTTGAACTGAAAGTAGCTGAATTTATGCAGACAGATCTTTTTACTTGCGAGCGCAATGACATCATACAGTTGGTTGGTGAGATGATGGATTGGAAAAAAATACGGTACGTTCCTGTAGAAGATTCTGAAGGTAACTTAGAAGGATTGGTGACAGCTAGACGCATCACCCGACACTTGCTCAGTCAAGCAGAGACTACGCAAAAGACAACAACTGTAGAAGATATTATGATCCATAAACCTAAAACCATCGATGCAGACGATAACATTATGCAAGCCATGAAGCTGATGCGTAAGGCAGGTTGTGGCGCACTACCAGTTGTCAAAAAAAAACTGCTTGTGGGTATGATTACTGAGACAGATTTTCTAGATATAACCAGTCGATTACTAGAGCGATTGCATATAGATGAATAACCTAGATAATTCTCTACTTCAAGAATAAGAGCGCTCTATAATCTTTTCTATCCTCTCGGCAGACTTTAGCTATAAAGTTCTATACCACTGCTTAGAGGAAATGAGAACCTAAATTGTGCTCCATTCGGTTTATTGTCTTCTACCCATATTTTGCCCATATAATTTTGGACTATTTTTTTGCAGATAGACAAACCTATACCGGTTCCGTCACTACTGTTCTGATTTAATCTCTTGAAGATTTGAAAAATTTGTTGCTTATAGGGATCACTAATGCCTATTCCATTATCCGCCAAAGTAAAGACTTGATTATCACTGTCATTCTCTACTGTTATATTTAGAAACAAAGGTCTCTCCTCTGATTGAAACTTAATCGCATTACGAATAAGATTGTCCAGTAAAATCTCCAGATGAAAGCCACGAATATTGGCTTTTTCCACTCCAATAATTTGTAGGCTATATTGATCTGATTTCAGACCATTTGCTGTAAGGACACTTTCAACGACATCCTTGATCTCATAGGTATCATTCTCAGAATCTATGCTCTTGTCAAAGGAAATATATTGCATTAAGTCAGAGAGCATCAACGTTAGTTTCTTGGCACTAACAATTATGTAATCAAGATATTCCCTGCCTTGGGCATCTAGTATATCTTTATATCTCATATTGACCAAGCCACTAAAATTGGATATTGTCGACAAGGGTGACTTTAAGTCGTGTGTTACGATATAGGCAAACTGTTGCAATTCTTCTTGTTGCAATTTCATTATCCTATTCTTATTCTCTAACGACAGTATCTGCTCTTCTTTATTAACGAGCATCTTAGATATATCAATCTCTTTGTGTGCTGCGTATATTTTTTCGGTAATCACATTTTGTTCTTTGGACAGTGCCAAGGCGGATTGATAATCACCACTGTTTTCTAAATACTCTTGCTTTAAGGCTAACCAATTTTGCTTATCAACAAGAAACTCGTGCTTATCACACAACTCTATAGCTTGGGCATACAAGGCATTGAATTCTTCAATTTTGTTTTCTTTCAAGAGTATCTTACCCTCTAGAAACAAGATGACAGAAAGTGATAAGTGCTGCTCAGTTTCAATACTAAAGGCCTTTCCGCTAGCAATGGATTCTCTAGCTTTCACATAATCCTTGCTCGCAAAATGAATTTGTGCTAGCTCATAATAACTATATGACTTAATATAATGCATACTCCACTTCTCCAGATTCTCTGTATGGGGAGTTAGTAGTTCATCATATTTCTTCAAGGTATTGTCAAACATCTCGAGCGCTTGCTCTTTTTCTCCAAGATGCCCAAGGGCATTAGCGAGATTATGATGTAGAAAGAGAGTTATCCAATTATTAGGGTCCTCAAGAGTTTTTATGCCTTCCCTCAGATATTGTGTAGCTTCAGCATATAGCTTCATACTGATGCAGTTACTCCCTGTATTATTCAAGAAAACTGGATTGAGGGCCTTTACATTCAACTTATATCCTTTCTTAGAATATTCAATTGCAGTCTCAAAATCATGCAGTGAGTTAGCATAGACATTTGACAACTCACGATATATCTGTGCGAGTAATTCCTTATTGTGATAGAAGTTATTGTTCAAGGTTATATAAGCCCTATTCAAAGCATTGATAGACTTAAAAGCCTTACTCCCGAGACGGTAACCCTTGCCGAGAAATATAAGTATCTCACATTCCGTTTCTAACTCACCTATTTTCTGTGCCTCATCAGCAAGATTAGCGGCATCTATCAGAATTTCCTCAAGGGGTCTTGTCAAATCATTTCTAAGCTCGTTTAACCTCTCTAGTAGACGATTCTTTTCTTGCGTATGCGTAGACATTGTCATATTGAATACAAATTTATGATATATATGCCTTAAATAGCTGCAACATTCTACTCTTAGACAAATATCTGTAACAAACGGTTAATAAGATTAGATACAATCAAAGGAGTCCTTAATTCAGGGAGTAAATCGGTTCCTCTATTACCACAAACACCCTATCCAAAGAGTAGGCTATCTTGATCTGAAACAGCCTTACACTAAACCAATGTATTGTCAGGATTAAGAGCCTGACAAGTGGTGCCGCAATCCACACGACTAACAAAAAAAACCCAACCGATTTCTCAGCTGGGCTCTCTATTATTATTTTGTATCTGCTATTATCTTCTGACCATCGTCACGGAACCTTTCTGCGATTGATCGCCGGCTCCATCTGTATAGGTGCACTGCCAGAGATAGACATCTTCCGCAAGAAATGAACCACCACGACTGTTCAGAGTACCTGACCATCTATTGTCGATGTTGTTAGATTCAAAAACCAACTTACCCCATCTATTATATACTTCCAGGCTGTAGTTAGCAAAATCTGGGCAACTACTTTCTGGACCAAAAGTATTATTGATACCTGCATCATTATCACTCTCAGGGAAAAAGATGTTAGGGAATTCTAAATCTGTAACACTTACATTAACTACTTCTGAGGTAACCTCTTGATCACAATTCGCTATCACAGTTACACTAAATTCTCCACCCATCTCGACATTGATAGTCGGTGTCGTTTCTCCTGTCGACCATTCATAACTTTGGACGACGTCGCCATCTCCAGCAATTGCAGTAAGTATCATTCCACAGTCTACATCAGGATCATCTTCTGATTGTATCGTTACAGTTGGTGGATCTAGATTTTCAAAGTCTGCTTGCAATACCTCTACAGAAGCTGTCGCTGTCTGGCCACAACCATCAACGAGCATCACCGTATAAGTACCTGCTTCAGAAACAGAAAGTACTTGTCCTGCAAAATTGCCATTCCATGTGTAACTAGGTTCTGGCGTAAAATTGGAACCAACTGCAGTAAGATCGATAGCACAGGTCGCGTTACTTATCTCACCCTGCTCTAATGCAACTATGGGCTGCGGTACAGCTAAGGCTTCTGCTGGTATGTTGACAAAGGCGGAAGCAGTATTGCCACAGGCATCCGTCACCTCATAAGTATACGTCCCTGCTACTGTTATCAATAGGCGCATATCTGTCGACGTAAATCCGTTAGGACCAGTCCACATAGCTGTAACTATAGGAAAGGTCACCCCATTCTGTTCTCCAGGGATACCCGTCGCTTCTATAAAGTAATCACAAGGGTCAAGGCCCAAGTCTGACACCTGTGCTGACGGTGAAGGTGTCACTAAATCAGCTGCCGTGACAACAAAATCTGCACTTAACTCTCTATCACAAGAATCTGTGCCGGTAACCGTATATGTGCCTGGCTCTGTCACTGAGATCGTGGCTGTAGTCTCTCCACCAGGACCCCACTCAAATCCATTAACTGGAATAGTTGATCCTGTAATGCCATCTACAAATGCAGCACCTAAGACGAGAGGACATCCGTCATCATTTGTAAGACCTACATCGTTTATCACTAAAGTGGATAGAGTCAACTCAAAGTCTTCAGGTGACAAAATTATCGATGTCGTAGCCACATTGCCACAATCATCTGTTACAGTGACCTCGTACTGTACTGGACCACCATTGAGGTCTGCTTCAGTGATTTGAATAGATTCTTGATCTGAAATTACACCTCCATTAGCAGTCCAGGAGAAAGTCAGAGGACCTCTCCTTAACGGTTCCATTCCGGCTATCAACCTCAAAAATCCTGGCACAGGACAGAGATTACTATTATCAACTCCAATGGTTGCTACAGGCAAAGGAGGTGCTGTCCAAGACACAATAGCTTCTATACCACACCCATCAAGGAATCGAGCAGCATAAGTTACACCAGGCGTATCCGGCACAACTATCGTTAAATCTGTAGAAAAAGGAGTGCCTGTCTGATCTATCCATTCAACAGAAGATATTTCACCCGTAGTATTTTGCACCGTCAATTGCCATTCTCTAGTATCACATAGATAATTTGGTTCTATAGCTCCTTGCGGCTCTGGGAACACCATAATATTGGTTGTATCACAAATGGTGTAGCACACTTGATCTAATACAGTTATGATTACAGTCAGTTGTTCGTCCTCTACTGGCTCCGGTCGGAAAACTCTTATCATAGCTGTCGTATCTCCAGTACTCCATAAATAAGACACCAACATTGTATCGACATCACTAAGCGAGGCATCAAAAAACGTATCCAATGGTACATTTGGACATACCATAACATCTTCAAGTGACGCCATTGGTTGATCATAACCACTAAACGCCGTCTCTGTAAACTCTAC
>CALBWK010000108.1 GCA_937969415.1 uncultured Saprospiraceae bacterium
TCAAGCCCTATGCAAATAGATTATGACTATATATTGATAGATACTTCAGGCGATGTAAGACAGGTCTATTCTGGTCTAGATAAAGCCACCCTAACATCGATTGTAGAAGATATAGCCTTAGTCCTACCACATAGACGTCCAAAGGATATTAAAATGAAGAACAAAGACGTACAATGAGTAGTACCTCAAATGCCCCTTTACTTTCTAAGCTAGATAAAGTCGCTTATGTCTTGTCTGTCGTAGTGATAGGCATTGTCATAGCGATGCGCCCAGCACAGCGTTATGCAGTCGATTTTGATACGAGTTGGATGCCAGCCTTTCACGCAAGTGTCAATACTTTGGCTGCTTGTTTTTTGATTATGGCACTTGTGTTTATAAAGAAGAAAAATATCAAGATGCACAGAAATATGATTTTCGGTGCGATGACGTGTTCCTTTTTCTTTTTATTATCCTACGTCGCTTATCACTTTACAACTCCTGAGACGAAGTATTGTGGAGAGGGAACAATAAGAACGATTTACTTTATTGTACTCATTTCTCACATAATTCTCGCAGGCTTATCGTTGCCGTTTATACTTTTGACCTTTAACAGAGGTATAACATACAGTGTAGAAAAGCATAAGAAAATGGCAAGATGGGTGTATCCAGTTTGGCTTTATGTTATGATAACAGGACCAATAGTCTACCTCATGTTAAAGCCTTGTTACAATTTTTAGTGGTATTTATTAATGATGTAAATTTGAATTAAGATGTTCAAGTACAATAAGATTATAATCCTATCTCTTCTCGTTTTAGTTTTGTTATTAGCGGCCCAAGTTGATTTGATATCTCAGTGTCCTATGTGCAAAATGTCTGCAGAACAAAATCTAAAAGATGGTGGGACAGCTGGGAAAGGTCTTAATAAAGGCATACTATATATGCTGACTATCCCATACTTATTGGTAGGGGGGTTAGGATTCTTGTGGTGGAAAAATCGTAAGAGGTTGAGTGATGAGATCTATGAACAACCATTTTCTGAAAATTAAATACATTATTATGAGACAACTTTTATTTATTTGTTTGTTAGGAGTGACTTGTGGATTCTTCTCCTGTGGAGATAGCGAAGACCTTGACATTCCACAATGTGTAGCCGATAGACTCGATAGTTTTATGTCTGAGGCTTGCGAAGAATCTGAGGCAACTTTGCCTGGTAACCTTGCTCGGTTTAGGTTTAGAACTGAGATAGTCTATTGCTTTAACTGGGGTGCCTGCCAACCCAACAAGACTGTTGAGATATGGACAGAAGAATGTGGACTCTTATGTGAATTAGGCGGTGCTACAGGGCTGTCTGTATGTGACGGGAGCGACTGGGCCAGCAATGCAGAAGAATTGGCTGTAGTCTGGCAGAGATAAGAAAAAATCTATCTATCATTATTAGGAGACGCATAAGGAGACATATGCGTCTTTTTTGATTGTAATATGTGGTAAAAAGGACCCTCGCTTGGAAGGTCCCCTTACTGTCTTTAGAATAGCATAATTCTAAAAAAAATGATGGATGTAAATCAGTTGAAGGGAGTTGTTATATAGGATAAAACATATATAACTATATTCAATATAACGTAAAATCTGACAAATTGCTGCGGGGAAAGGTAGTTTTCTTTTATTTCGTCTTAATGCCAATCACTGTAAAGAATATTGCTGCCCACGATCCCATCAACGCTAAGCCACCTAAAGGTGTAAGCAAACCCACAACTTTAGGTAAGTTAACTCCGAGTAAAGATTGTAAAGACAATAAGTACAAACTACCAGAAAAAAGTAATATTCCTCCTACAAAGAACAGACCTACATAGAAGAGCCCTTTAATCCTGTAGATACGATAGAGGAGTGCTGTGCAAAAGAGTGCAAGAGTATGATAGAATTGGTAGTTGACAGCTGTTTTGAAGGCGCTTAGAGATTTTGCTGGTAAGCGCTCAGCAAGGTAGTGGCTGCCAAAAGCTCCCATCATCACGGCAGAAGCACCTAATATAGTCGTGATCAGTATGAGTATTTTAAACTTGGCTTGCATAGCATCAATTGATGCGCCAATCTATTTCTTTTTGACCAATATCTCTAAGGATGGCATTTGTTTTTGAAAAGTGCTTACAATTATTGAAGGCATTTCTTGCGAGAGGAGAGGGATGTGCAGCTTTTAGGATATAATGTTTATCTGGATCAATGAGAGCGCTTTTGCTCTTGGCAAAATTACCCCATAATAAAAAAATCAGATTGCTCTTTTCTTTAGATAACTTAGAGATAACTGCATCAGTGAAGGATTGCCAACCTGATTTCCTATGAGAACCAGCTTGCTTATGTTCAACTGTAAGCATAGCGTTAAGTAAGAGAACGCCTTGTTCCGCCCACTGAGTCAAATCACCGTGTGTAGGAATAGGGTAGCCCAAGTCTCTTTGTATCTCCTTGTACACATTCACAAGAGAGGGTGGAGTCCTTTTTTCTTTTGGAACAGAAAAGCACAGGCCCATCGCCTCCTCTGGATTATGATAAGGGTCTTGCCCTAAAATAATCACTTTCACCTTATCGTAAGGGGTTAACTCAAAGGCCTTAAAAATGAGAGGGTCAGGTGGATAGATCACTTTGCCTGATTCTTTTTCAGCACTTAAGAAAGATTGTAGATTCTTGTAGTAATCTTTCTCAAACTCTTCTTCTAATGCCATCTTCCAAACAGATTCCATTGGTGCGATTTTACAGGGCATAGCAAAGAAGATTATAAGAAGCTGAAGCTACTCGCATTCACAATCTGCTGTTGTTGTACCTTCCACGGTAGCTCCAGATGCATCAATAAAGCGACAGGGACCACCTACGTAAGATCCCAGGTCTGGGCAGTCAATAATTGCGTCATCCAATTCTAGTGCACAAGTACAATCTTCTATAATGTGAGCAATAAAAACATCAGGTCTATCAGGAAATGTAAGCTCACACGCATCTCCAATATTGAGTCCTAGATCAGGACAATCAAAATCTGATTGAGAACAACTGATTGTTATAAGTGTAAGACAAAAAATGAAGGCTATAAATTTCATCGACTTTTTTTATCAAAGGTAGGATATTCATTCATCTTGTTATAAGCATTGCCAATATGCTTTCATTCAACTTCCAGTAATTTCAAAAGCCTGTTCAGTTTGGTGACCTAAGTTGTCGATGACTGTAATCTTTTGAATACCATAAGAGGCTTTTACAGGCATATGGTGTTCGCCTTCAGTCATCCCGAGATAGGTGTCGTTAAGATGCCAGTAGAGTTTAGCTCTAGGGTCTTGATGGGCCACTTTAAAGAGTGCAGATTCTTGTTCTCCATCTGCTGCTATAGGCAAGTAGATCTTGGATTTGTCTTTGGGATAAACGACAGTCATTACTTGAGTGGCTTGATCTGGCTGACAGTCTTTTCTATAGGCAGGAATCGTTTTGTATTCTGGATGTGTTTGTGAGTAGTAGTAAGCTGCATCTGCAGGCAATACTAACCAAGATGTCAAGTTTATTTCTGAAGTTGGCGTACAATGACTATTGACTCGCTTGCCTTCCTTGTCAAGATGTACTTTTATGTGATAAGGACAGATATGACCTTGCGCTGAGTTGATCTGATATGTTGTATCGATTTCTGTACAGTTCCGATGCGCTGCAAAGCCCGTAGTGCGACAGATTTTTGTCTGTACCAAGTCATCATATGGAATTTCAAACTGCCCCGGAAAAGCTAGTTTATTAAATATGTCGAAAAGAACAGGAGCGGCTTTTTTTACGCCTACCAAGTTATGTTTGCCTTCTCCATCAGCATTGCCGACCCAGATGCCTACAGTGTACTTAGGCGTAACACCAACAGCCCAAGCATCTCTGTGTCCAAAGCTTGTGCCTGTTTTCCAAGAAATATTTCTGATGCCTTCAAAGGCTTGCCAGTCTCCTTCTTCATCAGGTCGACTAACTTTCTTCATTGCTGAGAAGGTGTGGTGTATAGCTGCAGCAGAAAACAAATCTGGATCATAAGTAAAGGTAGAATTGTAAACATCTTTTTTGATGATAGTGGGTGGATGTAAGTCTGCTGCATAATACCGACTCTGATTGTTTTTGAAATTGTGAATAATTCTGCCCATCGTTGCATAGGCACCTGTCAAGTCCCATAGATTTACTTCTGCTCCTCCGAGTATAAGCGTGAGACCATAATGCGCAGCCTGTCTATCAATTGACTTAATGCCTAGAGATTGTAGTTTATTTATGAATCTTTGGACACCATACTTATGAAGAAGGTTTGCTGCAGGAACATTAAGAGATTTGGCTAAGGCTTGATCTGCTTTTATAGCACCTAGAAATTTCTTGTTGTAATTAAGAGGTCTATACCCATTGAATTGCATAGGTACGTCTTTCATCATAGACGTGGGACTTATAGTGCCATCATCTACAGCGGCTGCATACAGGAAAGGTTTTAATACCGATCCAGAGCTTCTATTAGCCCTTACCATATCCACGTCCTTTTGTTCTTGAGCATCAGGCACATTGCCGACATAGGCTAAGACTTCACCTGATTGTGTGTCTAGAATCAGTATACCCATATTCTGTATATCTGATTGTCTAAATATTTGTGAATGGAAATTTGCTGTTTGATTGGCCATCTCCTGGATATTGGGATCGATGGTCGTCTTTAGTCTATAGTTCTCATTTCTTTTATCGAAAGTTGATTCTAATAGATGCGGAGCAAGTCGTGGAAGTGGGGTAGGCCGTTTTGGAATGGCTTCGAGTAGCGCTAACTCATAATCTAGATCAGATATATCTCCAGTATGAAGCAATCGTTCGAGCAGACGATCTCTTTTGTCTTTGAGAGCCTGTCTGTTTTTGCCAGGGTGCATTAGAGAAGGGGCATTGGGCAGGACGGACAATAAGGCTGCTTCGCCAAGACTCAATTTATAAGGATCCTTGCCATAGTATCTCCAGCTAGCAGCTTCCAGCCCGACCACATTTCCACCATAGGGTGCATGGCTAGCGTGTAGAGAAAGAATTTCTTCCTTGCTATGCGTGAGTTCTAGTTTGAAGGCCATCATTACTTCGATCAACTTTTGGCTAAGATTTCTGGGTTTATTTCCTCGAGACATTCTGCACACTTGCATCGTCAAAGTAGAGGCGCCACTTACAATTCTTTTTTCTTTTAAGTTTTGTTTGATAGCTCTTAGTATGGATCTCAAGTCTACACCATTATGGGAATGGAATCTCCTATCTTCAAATCTGAGTAGCGCCTGCTCGTATACAGATGGAATGCTATCCAAATTGGGGAATCGCCACTGTCCATCCGCAGCTATCTTCCCACCCAAGAGTTGACCATCCTGAGCATAGAGTATTTTGCTATATGGCTCATCAAAGTGGACTCTAGGGGCAAAGATTACGCCTAGTAAAAATAAGACAAGACCTATTCCGGCTACTTTTTTGAGTAAGACTATCTTTTTACTTCTACCCATTGTCCTTGAGTTTTGGCTTGAATTTCACTATCATACATTGCTTCAACTAAAGTCGATGGCAGATAAAATTTTCCTGCATACGTAGCTGTCACATAGGTGGTGTAGGTATATGTTTCTCTACCTTCAATATCAAAGAAAGTATAGACTCTATCGTCTCTTATATCCCTATATTCATAGTTTGATTCTGGTGTTAAGTCACTGATGCCACTCATTCTTTGATTTTGTATTTCCCACCCTGAAGGAAAAATCTGACTTAGCGCCAGCTCTTCTATAGTTTGTCCTCTCGTGCCTAGATTGGTTATTTTAGTAACGACCTTGAAGTCTGTTCCTTGCTTAAGATTTGTTACATCTAGTTTCTTTCCTTCCAAGTCTAAGTAAGCGATTTTCATATCTATGTGCTTAGCCTGTTTAGGGCCTTCTGTACCCGGTGGCTCTTGGCCGGAGATTAATAGACGAGCATATAAGTTGCCATCACTCTTGTTGATGACTTCTACAGAATTTCCTGATTTAGCTTCTGATATGTACGCCTTTGAAAGCGATTTATCAGTTACTACTTCCTGTGACTGTCCGTTATAATTCCAAGTATATTTTAGTTGTCCTTTGCTTTGGTCTGCAGTATATTTTGATAAACTAAGAAGGGCAAAGGCTGTGCTCTGTGTAGAGTACCATCTTTTTGAAGACAGGTCGTTGCTGATCCGCTTAGCTAAGCCTAAGTTGTCTTGTGTGTTATCTATAGCCATTCTAGCATCTAGGATGATAGCTTGGTCTCTCAGCTCACTACCGTAGCTATAGCCATTTTCACGATAAGGTTTTACTTCGAGAGAAATATTAGTGAGGAGTTCTCGTGATACTTCCTTCTTACCTATGTAAGCGTAGGCAGCAGCTAGTAAGTGTCGAGACGTCGTCGTCAGATCTTTGGTTTGTCTCATTCTATTCATAGATCCGAGGTGGGGTGTGCCATACTTTGCGAGCACATACAACCGATATGCTTGCCCGACACCTCGATTGTAGTAAGGGTATCTGTCGTTGCTATAAGTGCTAGATTCTTTGTTGAGATACTTTGCTAGTGGCTCTAGCATATCACTTGGTATATGATGACCTTTCTCCTTGGCTTCAAGAAGAAAGTGAAAGGCATAGATACTTCCCCAAGAACTTGGCGAAGAATCTCCTGGCCAATAACTCATTCCACCACCAGAGATTTGGAATAGAGATAAGCGCTCTATACCTTTTCTAATATTCTTTTCGATATCATTTATTTGTTTTGGCTTGAGATCAATGAGGTCATTTAGATATAGCTGCGGGAAGAGTTTGGAAGTTGTCTGCTCTATACAACCGTAGGGATAACCAATCAAGTAGTCTAGACGTTCTTGTAAATTGATAGGAAGAGAGTTGCCGACTTCCAAATGTGTAGAATTAGTGCCAGGTGTGCCAAAGTATTCGATGGGAAATGACTGTGTGCTACCGGCTGGAATTACAAAGTCCTTCACCTTTGCAGTGACCGGATTTGGATTTCTCACTTCGATATCGATAGTTTCTTCGCTAGTTTCTCGTCCACTCTTTGCCGTGACTGTAATCTTGGTTGCGCCTACAGCATCTCCAACTTTAGTGTCAAAGAAACTTAGTTTGTCTCCTGGTGAGTCGAATGTTAGTGATTGGGAAGTTTGTCCAGTAAAATTCAACATACCTGTTTCAGAGATATTCACTGTAGCTGATTTTACTTGTTCCTCCATAGCAAATACATTAGCAGGTATACTTAGGGACTCACCTGGGCCGAGTACTCTGGGGAGAGTCGTTTGTACCATTAATGGTTTTTTGACTTGGATAGACTTATCTGTTTTACCATAGCGTTGTCCATTTCTTGCTACTACCATAACTCGGACGGCACCTAGGTAATTATTGATCTTAAGCTTATGTATTTGTTGTGCATTGGCCTTGAGATGAAATGGGCCTAAATGTTGTACACAGGGTTTAAACCTATTGGCTTTAGCCGCTTTGGCTGCATTGCGATTAGCGCCATCACCTCCGATAGAGATGATCTTATCCATAAATGAACTGAAGCCTCCTAGGACAAGGTCATAGATATCCCAACTTTTGACACCTAAAGCTTGTTTGGCGAAAAAGTGAGACCAAATATCTGGAGTCTGAAATCTCGTCAAACTCAATAATCCTTCATCCACCACAGCCAGTGTATAGTACATTTCTTCTCCTTCTGATTCTGCGACAGTGATCTGGAAATCTTCGTCAGGTCGGACTTTGTCTGCTACAGCCAGTTCTGGTGAAAGCGTTGTGTATGGATCTATGACCTTAATAGGAATAATCCCGTACATCCGTAATGGCAGATCATTTTCTTTGTTGGCGTGTGGTTGGATGAGAGTCGCATTAATGTATAGAGTCGGGCTCATCTCCGCAGAGCAAGGAATTTCTATTTCTGTTAGGTCACCTTGAGATTCTACCCAGAAGGCTTGCTCTACACCAGATCCTGTCTCCACTGATAAGAAGATTTTAGCGCCTTTGTTTGAGGGTATTTTCAGCTTTATATTTTCACCTACTTCGTACTCTGCTTTGTCAGCAGAAAAATTGAGTAATTGAGGCCCCTGCTGTTCCTGTGATTTTGTCCAATAATCGCCGGCATAGAACAGACCACCCGTACAATGGCCTGACTCTTCATCACATATTCTGATCATATAGTTGCCCCATTCTTTTTCCAGTTCTACAGCAAACTCTGCCTCACCTTTACTGTTGGTTGTTATGTTGTCTTTAAGTATTGCACCGCGATGCGTGCCTGAATTGTAATTATATTTTCCAGTATTGCTTCTGTCGTACCACCAGTTCCATCTGGCTTCATAGATACCTATGTTGACCTTTCTATTCGAAGCTATTTTGCCATCTTTATCTACAGAAACGAACTTTATTTTGGACGAGCCATCATTGCTGAGATAAGATCGACCCCAACGTGACTTAGGGATGCTGATACCTACGTAATTGTTGTAGATATCCGCATCTACTGTCAGGTTATCTTCACTGTAGTTGCCGCTTTTTTCAAAAACACGGGTTTTAAGATTGGCTTTTATTTTGCCTGCAGGTTGCCAAGTGTCATAAGGTTCTATGCTAAATATTTTTTCTCCTTGCCCATTGAGTTGGTCATTTAATATGTTTTGTGGCAGGCCATCTGTTTTTCTTGCTGGATCATCAAAGATATAGTTACTGTAACCATCAAACTGTGTCGTGCTTGCTGAGAGCTGGATGTCCATTTTTACTTTGAGGTTGTTGGCCTTGGCGCCGTGCAACCAAGTTGCTTTGACCATTAATGGTGTGTCTTCTGCTAAGTTTAATTTTTCATCAGGTATATCAAATTCTATTTTTAGTCTATTGGGTTTGACTGTTTCAATTTTAATTGTTTTGGAGAATTTTTGTCCACCTACATTTGCTGTTGCTATCCAGTTACCTGTAGGGTCATTTGTACGTGTAGGTATTGGAAAGTGATAAATGTGTCCTAGATGGCGAGACGTTGTTTCAGTAAATCTGATATTGCTTCGGCTATCTCTCAGTTCAAATTTTATAGGATGGTCAGTGGGTAGAGAGCCTGCTGGGTCTTCTAAGACGAAGTTGAGAAATAGGGTGTCTCCAGGCCTCCATACGCCGCGCTCGCCATATATCATTCCATCTAGCCCTTTTGTTTTTGTTTTTCCTGACACCTTAAATTCTGAAAGGCCGAGTGCATGGGCATCCGCCATATTGACGTAACCATATTCTTGAGAGTGTTGTGCTATGATGAAAGCAGGTGGCCGAGACAATTCTATTGTCGCCAATCCACTTCCATTACTAGTAGTCGTAGCAATGAGCTGTTGTTGATAGTCATAGATTTGTAATTGTACTCCTGAGATAGGTTTAAGAGTAGTCAACTCAGACATTGCTATATGGCATTGCTTATCCTTACTGTATTTGGCAATGATACCTAGGTTGGATGCTAATATATTTCTGTTGATGTATTGATTGGAAGTGTAATAGCTACTTGAGCACGGATTGTCTCTATCGCTCCAATCGAATTGTCTATAATCTAATATACTTTGATGATCTTCTAGATTAAATTCGAATTTCTCTTCTTCACTATTACATGCATAATTCGTAACGTCGGTTTGGTCAAAGCCTACTCTTACTTGATAGATAGCACCTGGGTCTACCTTGATAAAGTCATTGAGATCTAAAGCAATTCTGCGTGTCTGGGCATCATCATTTTCTGCATAGTCAAATAACTGTATTTTTTCACGATGTACAACTCGACCTACTGTATGTCTATTCCCATTCTGATTCATCATTCCATATTGTAGATATTGAAGTACGTTATCTTGAAATATTTTGTAGATTTCTACAGTTGCAGAATTAAGATTAGACGCTGTAAATGGAAATATTGTCTGATCTCCTTCTGGTACGATGACTCCTTTGCCTAGTAGTTTCAGTGAGGGCTTGAGGGGCTCGTATGACAGTTGCCTATCTGTAGCTTGATTGAGTTTGTCTCCATCTCTCCGTTTGATATGTTCGGAAATATTTATTGTAAAGGGTGAGCTAGGCTTCGGTGATGGATGGACTTTAAGTTTACTTCCCGCTTTGTCAATTGTAAGTTTTCCTTGGTAGCCGGCTATGGTGACTAGGCCAGTCAAGTCTTGGCCTCTATCTAGTTGGTCGGAAAAAGCTATGACTATAGATTCGTTATCTTCCTCCTCTATTTCTGTGCTGACTACTTTGAATTCTCCTACAGGCAGTATATACATTTTGTGTTCGCCCTCGGCAGACGTACCGAGAGTTTTTCCACTCCAAGTAATTAAGAGTTCAGATTCTTTCTTTTTTCTTAGTACATTCTGGATGGTAAAGCCATGTCTTTTTTTATTGTGGTAGTCCCAGTTAAGCACTAGGTCTGTATTGCCTTTTTGTTTTGCCTTAAGTATGTTTTTAATTTTGTCTTGTGTTATTGGACTATTAGTCTTAAGGTATCCTGATACACTAAGTTGTTCATTTGAAGCGGTGTTTCCATATTGTATGTCATTAATTCTAAATTGTATATCTAAGGGTTTGGTGTGATAATCTATCTTGATAGTTTTGTACTCTTCGGAGATTTCCGGATAGAGAGATTCTAGATTAATCGTGATACGATAGTCACTATCATAGTCTAAGTGCTCATCGCTTTTAAATATAAGTGTCGCCGAATCTGACCAATGCGCTCTACCTGGTACAGAAGGGCTAATTGAGAATATCTCTGAAGATACCACTTCGCCAATATTATCACTCGAAATTACTGAACCAGAAAGTCTGAAGTAGAGCTCTTCGTTGATATCAATACTTTGTTCTGAATAGCTGCTTAGGTAGGTGCCTACTCCTGCTGGCAGTACACTTATTGTTTTGCCTTTTCTAGCATTCTGTTGGCAACCTACGAGGACAATGACTGACAGAAGTAGGGTTAGTATTTGATTGCGCATAAGTTGGATTTTGTAGTTGTTAATTATATAACGTAATATCGGGTCACTTTCTATATGTCTGGATATAGATCTATTAAGTGTTAGGAGATATTGAGAATTCGTATAATTTACAATATGGATACAGAGGTATTACAATTGCAAGCTGAAATAAGGCGTTGCCAGATTTGTCTTCCTTATTTGGAATTTGGTGTCAACCCAGTGGTCTCTTTTAGTGCGGAGTCTAAAATATTGGTTATAGGTCAGGCTCCAGGAAGTATCGTGCATAGCACAGGTGTCCCTTGGAACGATAAGAGTGGTGAGAATTTGAGGAATTGGTTAGGAGTGGATGAGAATACTTTTTACAATCCTGATAATTTCGGAATTGTGCCTATGGGGTTTTGCTATCCTGGCAAGGGGAAATCTGGAGATCTTCCACCGAGGAAAGAATGTGCGCCTTTGTGGCATACAAAGATTCTATCAACACTCCCCAATATTGAACTTACCTTATTGATAGGTCAGTATGCTCAGAAGTATTATCTAGGATCAATTAAAAAGAAGACTTTAACTGCGACCGTGGAAAATTATGTGACTTACTTGCCCAAGTTCTTTGTCCTACCGCATCCTTCTCCACGCAATAATATTTGGATGAAAAAGAATCCATGGTTTAAAACCACTGTGTTACCTGATTTGAAAAAGGCCGTTAGAAAAATCATCTAAGATGTGGCTTTATTCCTTGTAGACATTTTTCCGAATTGTGGATGCCATTAGATATACTTATACTAAACTGATAGATTACATATAGTAATTTAACTTAAGTGACTTCTTTACCATCTTTATTTTCTTTTAAGGATGCTTCTAAGTATTTGGGGTATATTTGCGAGCGCCTATCTTCTGAGCTGCATTCCTACTAGCTCGATTATACCTCGTATAAGAATTAATACTCATTTAAATAAATAAGAAACTTATGTACAAGAATTTGAAAAGCAATTTCATTCTGAACTGTCTAGTATTGTTGGCAATTGCCTTTGTCTCACCTAGCTGTAATAGTGGCAGTGGAGCAGCGGCAAGTTCTGACGAATGGGATGTAGAATATTTACCTGCTAATAGTACGCTCGGTACTTATGCAGCGCTTAATGTCTTCTCATCTAAAACTGGAGAGTTCTATCAACTATATGCTAACGATGGTCAGTGGAAAAAGAATCCTAATATTCCACAGATTCCGATCAATATGAAAAAAGGTGATTTACATCTAGAGTATATGGCACCTACGCTGCAGCAATTGCCGGGTGCTAGTGTCTATTCAGCAAAGACTGGAGAGTGGCAACAGTTCTATCTTCAAAAAGGTGAGTGGATGGTCAACTCAAATTTCCCACAGCCTGCTATTAGTTTGCCTAAAGGAAACTTAAGAATGGATTTCGTGCCAGGTAGTCAAAATCAATTGGCTGGTTTAAATGTGCACTGCGCAAAGACTAAGCAATTTGAAATGTTTTACTTGCAAGATGGAAAGTGGGTGATCAACAACTCTTTTCCGACGTCAAAGTCTATCTAAGAAAACTAAGACTAACGAAAGCCTCTCAATTACTTGAGGGGCTTTTTTGTTCGTGGATTGATGATTATTCGCACAGATTATTAACAACCACTTTCTATAAATTCAATTATTTCCGGAATATCTTCTAGCTCTTTGTGGATGATGATGTTTTGCCAGTGATATGCTCCTGAGTTAAGACGGAGGACAACTCTATAGCTTCCATTATCTAATGAAGTTGTTCTTATCCGTACTGTTTGAATGAAGCCAGAAAAATTTCCTATGATTCGCTCGTTAAGCTGTAGATATTCTTCTTGTCCTTCATACAGGTCTGGATTGTAGCTTTCTGTAATGTTGTCCAAGTCTTCACACGCAAGTGGACAATCTATTTCATATACCCACATAGCTCTAATTAAGTCTGTTGTGCTTAATGTAATCTGATCACTTGCTGGATTAGGAAAAACGACAAAATCAGTTTCAATTAGAGATCTATCATTTGCTATTCCATATTGTCCAATTGAAGCGCCATTTATATCATAAAATGAAACTCCTGTTGAGAAGCTTAGATCATCTGTGTTGATACTTTGACAACTAAGTGTATTGTCAGAGCCCTCGTCCGTATTACACCCAATTGTTATAAAGAATATCACTAGTAGTAGAGTGAGTTGTTTCATGTTTCTATGATTATTTAAGATCTGGCTAATTTATCTAAACAATATAGTCTATTGTGGGCTTATCTTTGTGACGTGGAACAGAAGAGACATATCAGTGACTGGTTGCCGATTACCAAAAAAGAGCTAGAGCATAGAGGCTGGGAAGAATTAGACGTCGTGCTTATCTCAGGTGATGCTTATGTTGATCATCCAGCCTTCGGTACGGCGGTCATAGGTCGTATACTGGAGAGTATGGGCCTTAAGATTGGCATCATCCCTCAGCCCAACTGGAGAGACGATCTGAGAGACTTCAAGAAGTTTGGAAAACCTCGATTGTTCTTTGGCGTAACCTCAGGTTGTATGGATACGATGGTCAACCATTATACAGCTGGCAAGCGTAAGCGCTCCACAGATGCCTATACGCCTGGTGGTGAGGCAGGATTTAGACCCGATTATAGCACTGTCGTCTACTCGCAAATACTCAAGAAGCTATACCCAGATGTGCCTATTCTCTTAGGTGGGATAGAGGCTTCGCTGAGAAGAGTGACACATTATGATTACTGGGATGACAAGCTATGGCCTAATATCTTGAGCAAGAGCGGGGCAGATATGCTCGTGTATGGGATGGGAGAGATGCCACTAAGGGAGTTGGTCAGATTGATGGAAAGGGGAGTGCCTTTTTCTTCCATTAAAACCATCCCGCAGACAGCAGTATTGATCTCTTCTGATGATCCACTACCGAAAAATAAAACTTGGGAGGACCTTACCCTAAATTCGCATGAACACTGCCTCAAGGATAGGATGGCTTTTGCTGCCAACTTCAAATTTGTAGAGCAGGAATCCAATCGTGTTCACGCCAAACGCATCTTGCAGAAAGTAGGTGAGGACACTCTGGTGGTTAATCCACCTTATCCACCGATGACAGAAGATCAGATTGATACTTCCTTTGATCTGCCTTATACACGGATGCCTCATCCCAAGTATGCTAAGCGTGGAAGTATCCCAGCTTACGAAATGATTAAGTTTTCGATTAATATGCATAGGGGTTGTTTTGGGGGCTGTTCCTTCTGTACTATCTCTGCGCATCAAGGAAAGTTTGTAGCTAGTCGATCTGAGGAATCGATAATGAAGGAAGTCGATGTGGTCACTAAGATGCCTGACTTCAAAGGATATATAAGTGACATCGGCGGCCCATCGGCCAATATGTATAAGATGAAAGGTAAGGTGCAGTCTATCTGCGATCGATGCGTAGCACCCTCTTGTATCCATCCTGTTGTATGCAGCAACTTAGATACAAGTCACAAGCCTTTGACAAAGTTGTACAAGAAAGTAGATGCACATCCAGAAGTCAAAAAAGCTTTTGTCAGTAGTGGGATAAGATATGATCTTGTAGTTGACGACTATAACAAACAAGAAGATGCTGGGCTTGATGAGTATATGGATCAGTTGGTTAGTCGCCACGTTTGTGGCCGTCTCAAGGTTGCTCCAGAGCATACTTCTGATGGTACGTTGAAGGTAATGCGCAAGCCCTCCTTTAAGCATTTCCATTCGTTTAAGAAGAAATACGATAAGGCCAATAAAAAGCATGGCCTAGAACAGCCATTGATTCCCTATTTTATTTCTAGTCACCCAGGGAGTACAGATGAGGAGATGGCCAATCTTGCGGCAGAGACAAAAGATTTAGGTTTTCGATTAGAACAAGTGCAAGACTTTACACCTACCCCGATGACAGTTGCGACGGTCATTTATTATACTGGGGTTCATCCCTATACTTTACGACCGGTGTATACTGCTAAGTCTGCCAAGCAAAAGAGAAATCAACACTTGTTTTTCTTTTGGTATAAAAGGGAAAATTCTCAGCAAATAAGAGATAAACTCACTTCAATTGGCAGAGAAGATTTGATAGAAAAGTTGCTTAAAGAGAAGAAAAAGCAACAAAAAAGAGACGTGATCAAGCAACGTGCAAGACATCATAGAAAGAAGAAACGCTAGTTTATTCAACTCTAACTCTCTTCTTTAACTCATAAAATGCTTCGAATCTGCTCTTTTTGGGCTAAATCGTCCTATAAAGTGTTATTTTTTTTGTATCAGAAGCAACCATAACTTCATAATTTACGTTATAGATAGTGTAAATTAAATGTATACAACTCTGTAATTCAAGCTGTTATGAAAGCAAATAATTTTAAGAAAAGCAACAGTAAGCAAGCTAGCGTTTTGGAGCGACTATATGCTCAGCATCTTACTTTTCATACGTTTCTGGATAAGTTGGTTCTTCACTATGAGGATATGAATTCCATTGACATCCTCATTGCAGTCAGGAAGATGAATACAGAGTGTTTTACAAGGTATAGTAACATCTTGAGTAGAACAGGAAATATCAATAGCCCAACCCCAAGATCATACTTCAATGTACTTTCTAGGATTCCAGCATCCAATATGTCTCTATGGAATATACATGGGCAATTAGCCAGACTTTTACCTCTATATAGAGAAGCCTTGGCTACGAAGGAGCTAAACCCAGTTGTAAGAATGGTAGTCAGTCATAATTATGATAGAATCATACATATGAAAGAGAACCTTCTGCACCCTCTCCCAGAGCAATTGGAGTCGGCTTAGGCTAGTAGATAGAGGAGTTGTAGTTTATTACTCAAATGGTAAGAGTGTTAGAGGTAGATAAAGCCTAGGCTAATCCTGTATCCCTGACAGGGATTCTAATCAACGTATATCCTAAAATTTGAAAGCGGACTATAATAGGCGGTAAGCAGTTCTTCCTTCATGAAGTTAGATGGAAGTAGAGCCAACACGTTTCGAGTCCTTCATATTTGACTCAAATTCTGCTCTATAGTAGCCCTACAGGAAGTTATATGTAGAAGAGCTGCGCATCTGTCGGTAATTACAAAACATACCTATGGTGCCAATCTTACGACTCTCCAATTAGAATCATCTTTACGCGTAAATCTATAGCGATCGTGGTATCTGCTTTTCTTGCCTTGCCAAAATTCAAAAACTGAAGGCTCTATCAAGTATCCTCCCCAGTGCGGTGGGAGAGGAATAGTATCTATCTCTTTAAATTTCTCCTCTATTTCTTGGCGTTTGGACTCTAAGTAATGCTCTCGTATCTCTTGACTCTGCGGAGAGGCCCAAGCACTAAGTTGACTACCTCTTGGACGCGAATTGAAGTAGCTTGCTGAGCGGTCTTCTGAGATTCTGACAACAGTACCCTCTATTCTGACTTGGCGCTCAAGTTCTTTCCACCAAAAGTTAATAGCCGCAAATGGATTTTGAATAAGCTCCTGTGCTTTTCTACTGGTATAGTTTGAGTAAAAGACTAGACCTTCTGGTCCAAACCCCTTGAGTAATACCATTCGAGAGGAAGGCATTCCTTGTGCAGAGGCGGTAGATAAGGTCATAGCATTGGGTTCTACGATACCCTCTCTTTCTGCATCGTGATACCAGTTTTCAAATTGGATCATAGGGTCTGAAGCCAGAGAATCTAGCGTTAACTTATCTCTCTCGTAACTCTGTCTCTTATCTGCTAGGTTAGCCATTATCAGGTGTATTTGATATTGGCTGCAATAATAGGCTATTTGGCTGCTTCTTGGTCATAAATCTTCGCTTTATCCGATAGGCTAGCCAGTACATCACTGGAACCACTATAAGTGTCAAGAATGTGGCAAAGATAATCCCGTAAATAATCGTCCAGGCCATAGGTCCCCACATTGCCGTGTTGTCTCCGCCTAAGAAGAATTTTGCATCTAGTTCCTTCACAAACGAGAAGAAATTAATATTAAATCCTACAGCTAGAGGTATCAATCCTAGGACCGTGGTTATCGCTGTCAGGAGTACAGGCCTTAGTCGCGTAGCTCCTCCTTCTATTATGCAAGACTTGACATCATCTAAAGCCATATCGTTCATATTATCTATTTCCAAAGACAGTCTCTTTCTCTCTATGGTCAGATTGATGTAGTCAATTAATACAATAGCATTGTTAACCACGATACCTGCAAGGGATATGATTCCGACACCAGTAAAAATGATATTGATGGTCTTGCCTGTAATAAAGTAGCCTAAGAATACACCGATAGTACTAAAGAAGACGGATAAGATTATTATGAAAGGAGAGATAAATGAATTGAATTGCGTGACTATAATAATGAAGATGATAAATAAAGCGACTAAAAATGCTGAAGCCAAAAATGCCGAATCTTCTGCTTGTTGCTGTTGCTCTCCAGTGAAGGCATAGCTATATCCTTCAGGCAGATCATATAAGGACATATAGGATTCCAGTTCAGCATTGATGTCGTTTGCATTATAACCATCCAAAATATTAGAGGCGATGGTGATTACTCTTTGACCATCCTTTCGCTTAATTGCATTATAGGTTGCTGAATATCTAAATGAAGCCACTGAAGAAATAGGAACTTGCTTGATCTGGCCATCAGATTGATCCCTGAACGTTATACGCTGATTGATCAGTTCAGTTATGTTATTCCTGGATTTGTCTTTGAGTCTTAAGACAATAGGGTACTCATCTTCACCGACTTTAAATTTTGAAACTTCTTTTCCAAAAATAGAAGTCCTAAGAGTGCTGGCTATTTGACCAGTGCTGACGCCATATCTTCTGGAGGCTTCTCTGTCCACATCGACAAGGAGTTCTGGTTTTTCTAACTGAACATCATCTCGTAATTCCTCAATACCAGCAATATTCTGGCCATTGATGTCATTAATTAATCTAGACGATATGTTGATAAGAGAATCAATATCATCTCCTCTTATTTCTAGATTGACCGGCTGTCCTGTAGGCGGGCCATTGGCATTTTGACCTATCACAATTTCTACACCAGGATAGCCTTGTATTTCATCTCGTATTTTATTGAGTACGTCTTTTGTCGAGACGCCACCTCTGTGTTTGTATTCGACAAAAGTTATAGTGATTCTTGATCTGTAAGGTGTTACTCCAGCTACGGGTGGTTGGTTAGGGTCTGTTGTATTTTCTCCGATTTGTGTGAGTACAGATTCTACGATTTGATTGTATGGTTTGATAACCTCATTGATTTTGCTTTCAAGTTCTAAGGTGACGGCATTTGTCTTTTCGATATCCGAACCGAAAGGCAACTCCACAAATGCATTGATGTATAAAGGGTCAGAAGAAGGAAAGAATTCTACTTTAGGCTTAGAGGCTACCAATAACCCAATAGCGATTATCATCAAAAGAAAAGTACCCAATAGTGTCAAGCCAGGTGCCCATCCTTTTAGTACAAAATTTATAAAAATATTGTAGCCTCGTTCTAGTTTAGGCAGTACACGTCCTTGGAAGCCCAAAGAAGCTGGGCGTAATATAAAGTGATTGAGGAGTGAGAATATCGTAACTATACCTAGAATATTTCTTAGGGGTTCTAGACCTGCGAAGTGTGCGATGATACCAATGATTACCATAAATAAGGCAGCGAGCAAAATGTTCTTTGTCTTCCTTTGCCTAAGCTCTTTCGTTTCTGCCTTCTCGTCGACCTTCATAAATCTACTAGTAAGCACTGGATTAATGACCAAGGCCACAAAGAGTGAAGAGCTTAATACTATAATGAGAGTGATCGGTAGATACTGCATAAATATGCCCATAATACCAGGCCACATAATGAGTGGGATGAAGGCCGCAAGGGTAGTGGCCGTAGAGGCGATAATAGGCCAAGCTACTTCTCCTGCACCATATTTTGCTGAGTCTGTTCCATTATATCCATTTTGTTGGTATCTATAGATGTTCTCTACAACGACGATACCATTGTCTACAAGTAAGCCTAAGGCGAGGATGAGACCAAAGAGGACGACAATATTTATAGTGACCCCAGAGATGTAAAGTATCATAATGCCCATCAACATCGATATAGGTATGGCTAGACCTACAAAAAGTGCATTTCTAAATCCTAAGAAAAATAGTAGGATAAGTATCACAAGGATAACCCCAGAGATGATGCTGTTCTCGAGATTGCTTACTTCATTTCTAGTGCTTAGTGATTGATCATTAAACAATGTTAGGCTCAGCTCGTCCGGTAGTTGGATATTGAGTTCATCAATTACAACTTTGATTTTGTCGGCAGTAGAGAGCAAGTTTTCTCCAGATCGCTTTATGATTTCAAGGCTGATAACGGGTGCGCCATCAGATCGTGAATAAGAGGTACGTTCTTCAAAACTATATTCAACATCACCTATGTCTCTGAGATAGATAGGTTTTTGACGTTCAGCTGTGATGATGAGATCTTGGATTTCTTTTATGGATGCGAATTCACCGATGACTCTAATGGCTCTTCTGTTGCCATTGTTGACCAGTTCTCCCCCTGACATCGTAATATTCTCTCTTGCAATAGCGGACTCTATGTCTCCAAAGCTGATTTGCATAGCCTGCATTTTTAGGAGGTCCATATTTATTTTGACTTCTCTTTCGAGGTCTCCACTCATACGGGCTTCAGATATCTCAGGTATGTCTTCTATTTTGTCTTGGACGAACTCTGCATAGTTTCTGAGATCATCCATATTGTATTCGCCAGAGATATTGACGACCACAATGGGTATCTCACCAAAATCTAGTTCATTGATTGCGGGCTCGGTTTCTAAGTCAGTAGGCAGGTCGGCCTTATCGACAGCGTCCTTTACTTTAAGCAGCGCTTCGCTGGTGACTACATCACTTTCAAATTCTGCGACCATAGTAGAGTAGTCCTGCATCGAGGTAGAAATTAAAGACTTCAATCCGACGATGGACTTGATTTCTTTTTCCATTGGTCTTGTAACCAGATTCTCTATGTCTTCAGCGGAATTACCAAAGTGCGGAGTGTTTATAAATATAGTGGGCATTGATGCATCGGGGTACTGTTCCTTGGGCATCTGCTGGTAACTTCTGATTCCAAAAAATAGAATCATAAACGTCAAGAGAAAAATACTGGTCGCATTATCAACAGCAACAGTACTTAGTTTGAATTCCCTTACTTTAGATAGGATGGACTGGCTCATATTGTTGATCTATTCAGCTACGATTGTAATCTTTTTCCCGTCTGCAAGTTTTCTAGCACCTTCGACAATAAGTTCATCTCCTGCTTTGAGACCAATGAGTACAGTCACACCTTCTTCATTGCTTTCGCCTAATTCTAGGAGTACTTTTTCCGCAATCTTTTTGCCGTCTCTGTTGATGGCCCTATAAGCGTATTTGTTGCCAGCAACATCCTCTTGTAAGACATCTAGTGGAATGATAACAGCATTTGACTTAGTTAAATCATTGAACTTGACTTGCGCTAGCAAGTTGGGCTTTAGTAAGCCACCCATACTACTTGCAGACAGCTCTACCTTAAAAGTTCTGTTTGCAGGATCGATAGTTCTTCCGATCATCGTGACTTTACTGTCTACTGTTTTGTCCAAGGCTGGATAATAGATGGAGACCTTATCTCCTTTTTTTATCGAGCTCAATAGAGATTCTTGGAGATTGGCGACAACTTTCGTTTTTTCAGTGTTAAGTATTTGTACGATGGGCATCCCAGGACCAGCAGTTTCTCCTTGACTAAGATATTTCTTTTCGATTGTACCTGAGATAGGTGCATATATGTTTTTCTTAGAGGTTTGAGACTTGATCGTTTGTAAAGAGTTTTCCAGTCTCTCTTTATTGGATTTTGCTTCAAGGTACTGTATTTCTGAGCCGATATCTTTTTTCCAAAGACGTTCTTGTCGCTCAAATACTGTCGTAGCAAGATCTAGAGATGTCTGCAATTCAGCAATTTGTTTTTCTGTGGTTTCCATATCAGTTGTCGCAATAAGTTGACCTCGTTTGACATACTCACCTTCTGATACGACCACTTGTGTTAGCCTTCCGCCAATAGCAGAGCTCGCATTGACCATGTCGTCGGCGGTAACTCTACCTTGGACTTCTATGTATCTTTTAAATTCTCTAGATGCTAAAATCTTAGTTCGTACTTGCTCTGCAGCTTTTTCCTTAGGGGGATCAAGACGATTGAGTTCTCGTGTTAGTTCATCGATCTCCACTCTAAGGGCTTTGTATTCCTTCTTTTTTTCGAGAAGTAAGGTTCTTTTGCCTTCTATATCATTTGGGTCTAAAGGTTGTTTTTCAGATTGGCAGCTGAGCAATACAATTAGTGACAATAAATAAGCGATTCTTTTCATGATTATAATTTTCCTAGGGCTATGTCTAGGTCAGTTTTTGTTGTTAATAATTCATAGAGGGCAGACACGTGTTTGGATTGCGCATCAAATAATTGGGTCTCTGCTTGAGTTACTTCTACACTTGATCCGACACCTTCTTTAAATTTGATAAGCGTTTTATCGTAAATGCCTTCTACTATTGCTAGAGTTTTCTTTCTGTTCTCTAGAGTCTTTTTTGCAATTTGAAAATTTGAGTAGGCTGATTTCACTTGTAATTGTATAGATCTCTCAAATTCTCCTTTGAGGAGATCTGTCTTTTGGAGATCTAGTTGCGCTTTTTCTAGTTGTGATTTTTTTAAGTTGCCATCATATATTGGAACGTTTACTGCTAGACCAGCGTAGGCTGTTGGCAACCAACCTGCTTCATTTCCGTCAAAAAGATTGTTTCTCTGTAACTGCTCACTGATGCCTGCTCTTGCTCGGACACTAGGGAGATAGCCTTTTTTTAGTCTTTCTATGTTTAATTCATTTAACTCACGACCGACGAGTATTTCTGCATATTGAGCTTTGCGAGAGTAGTCGATTTCAGTATAAGTTTCGTTTACCTCTGTGTTGAATTTATTTATCAAGTCCTCAAGATCTTCATTTATTGTCAGCTCCTGATCGAGAGGGTAGTTCATTTGAAATTTCAACAAGTCATAAGTAATACCGAGGTAGTCTTTGATTTTGTCTTTTTCGGTTTTTACTGTTTCTAATGATAAGAGTACGCGATCTACGTCTAATCGTTCCATAAATCCTGATTCGTAGAATGCATTGACTTCTTTATAAGCTGTTGAGATATTTTCAATATTCTTGTCTAGAGTCTTCTCATTTTCTTGAGCGATAAGAATGTTCATATATGCTTTAGTGACTGCACTTCTTATTTCTTCTTCTTTTATGGCTACTTTCTTGAGAGATAAATCTTTGAAAACTTTTGCGGCCTTCACTCCTGTTAGATAACTACCGTCAAAAAGAAGCATACTTGCATCAATGTTGGCACTTAGATTATTTCTAGTAAAGAATGAAAATTCAAATACCTCAGGGTCCGTTGTAGGCGCACTGACTTCACCTGGGAATTCTTCAAGTAATACTCCATAGACAGCAGGTGTAATAAAGTCTTCCACTGGATTAATCGGCGTAAGAAAGTAATAGTTGTAGTCAAGCCTTCCGTTTATCTGGGGTAGCCCTTGCGATTTTACTTCTAGGATCTCTGCTTCGGCCCTTTTTATGTCCAAATTGGCTACTTCCATTTCGCAGCTATTTTCTATGGCATACTCTATGGCTTCATCTAACGAGAAGCTTTTCTGCGCAGAAACACCTATCGTACTTATTATTATGGCAAACAGAGTAAGCCTTAATCTAGGTCCTAAGTATTGCATCGAGCTCATTTCTTCCTTTTTCATTGATGATACCATTTAAGTGGTAGTTGATCATTTCTTCGTATAATTCTTTGATCGAGTGGGTGTCGGATTTTGCAAATTGTTCTGATACAACTAGCTGTGCCATACCGAGATATAATCGACTTATGACTACGGGGTTCAAATCGGATCTAAATAATCCTTCTTTTATCCCGCGTGTGACATTGTTTTTTATAATGCGTTCTATAAAGCTAAAATGCTTGTTCTCTATTATCTCCCAGACCTCTTGATGATACTTCTTAAGATCATAGGTTAAGTTAGGCTTCATGTTTTTTAGCAAGGCAATAGTTTGATTGGCGATAGCAACCATTTCATCTATGGCATTAGAGCTTTTTTCGGTTAAGTTTTTTATTGAAACCTGCTCTTCTTTGATGAAGATTTCTACAGAAGCTTTGACGAGATCTTTTTTGTTGCTGACGACCGTATAGATTGTTTTTTTTGATATGCCTAATAATTTGGCAATATCATCCATGCTCACACTTTTGATACCGTATCTTAGGAATAGTTCCATAGATGATTTCAGTAATTTGTAAGAGTTCGGTAAGGTGGCTGTACGTGTCGAATTCATAACTATAAAGATAGAACTTTATATCAGCGGAAACTATTTTGTATATGATAGTTTCCAAGGTATTTCATATATGTGCAAAAAAAAATGGAATGCGCCGGCATTCCATTTAACGTGAGTTGTATTTTTAAAAGCATAATTCTATGCTCCTGTTACTTCGATTAACTTTTTAACCAGTAACACCCTTAAAATACGTGAATAAGTATTTCAAAAATAAGACCAACCATACTACTGGGAAATAGCAAATACTTGCTCATTTGTCTACTTCTCTTATACCTAAGTTCTACAGCAGCTGAATTAGGGCCCTAAACTGACAAGAGGTTTACCTTATAAGAAGAAAGGTGCCAGAATGTGTAGTGGATTCTTCTGAGCTGGAATCCAGAATTGTCAGCTTGTATACATATACGCCAGCCTCAGATGGGCTGTTGTCAGTAGTGCCGTCCCAACTGGAGTTCTGATTTCCTTCAAAAACCCAATTTCCCCATCTATCATAAATTGATAGAGAGTATGTGTCACTAGGAGAATTAGTAAATACTCTGAATGTATTGTTCTCATCACCTGTATTTGGGTTGAATATATTTGGGATGTATATCTGTAGAGCCAAAGCTACTGGATTAACGATAACGAGTGTACTGTCTCTAAGGATGCACCCCTGATCTGTCTCCAGAATAAATATGTAATATGTGGTTGTACTTGGTGCAACACTCACCTCAGAGCAATTATCGGTACATAAAGCTGCGTCCACATCCCACCAATTATAGCTAATTGCATTAAAGTCTGTGATACTGGCTTGCAGCGTTGTAGAACTGCCTTCTACTATTACGACTTGCTCTGCTACGTCAAGTATATTCGTATCGATACCAATGGTAATGTCTGTGTTAGCAGATACTTGTGAAGGAAATACGAGTTGATAATTTCCAGCCTCTAGGCCTTCAAAGGATATTATTGAATTGCCATTAAGCGTGCTAGCAGATTCTACTATCTCACCATTTAAGATTAAGAACACTTCAAATGAACTTAAACCTTGAGTTAAAGTTAGGGTGATGCTACCATCAGTAGCTTCAAGACAGCTTGTCTCGGTAATATTGATCGTGTACATAATAATACACTCAGGATCAAAAACCGTATTCTGCGTAACTAGGCTATCGCATCCAGTTTGACTAATTAATGGAATGACAAGAGTGCCGAGCTCTGTTGAGTCACAAGTCAATATGTCTATCTCTGTCTCTAAGGTTGAGGTTTCACTAATGTCTGTTGTTGCAGTGCCTGTGCAGCCATTGCTATCCACTACCGTAACCGAATAGGTGCCGGCGCTATTGACTATAAGTTCTGCTCCCGT
>CALBWK010000109.1 GCA_937969415.1 uncultured Saprospiraceae bacterium
GCAGTATTAAATGCACTACTTGCAGATCCTCAAGGTGAGCTGACAAGGGTATTGACTTACCACGCTTTGTCTGGAGTAGCCAATACCAGCAATATATTTGATGGCATGCGACTAACGAGCTTACAGGGATCAACCTTAAATATTTCTTTCAATGGCAATGGTGCCTTTGTGAACAATTCCAGAATTACAGTAACAGATATAACGACGAGCAACGGTGTCATCCACGTCATCGATGCAGTCCTGATACCATAGATACACACTTAGTTTGTTGGTTAGCGGTATAATGCTGTCGCGACCTAGCATAGCGGGTTGCCTTAAGAGATTGAGGCAGCCCTTTTGTTATTTATAGTCCCTTTGTCTATTTTGAGGCCACCTTGAAGATAGCCGTCAATACAAGATTACTGATCCCCCATCAAATGGAGGGTATCGCAAGATACATCTATGAGACAACGCGTCGGATGGTGGCTGCACATCCTGAAGATGAATTTCATTTCATTTTCGATAGGCCATACGACAAGCAATTTATCTTTGGAGATAATGTTATCCCGCACGTCTACTCTCCACCTGCACGCCATCCTTTTCTGTGGTATCTCTGGTATGAATGGGCACTCCCCCAAGCTTTCAAAAAGATAACACCTCACGTATTCTTATCAGGTGATATGTATCTGAGCTTACGCAGTAAAGTACCTACTGTAATGGTGAGTCACGACTTGAACTTTGAACATTATCCAGAATTTTTACCACCACTCGTCTCGAAATATTACAGACATTATAGTCCCCGATATCATCGCAGCGCTGACAAATTAATCGCCGTATCTCAAGCAACTAAAGCAGATATTATCAAGACCTATAATATTAATGAGCATAAAATATCTGTGGCTACCAACGCAACACCGGAAGGATTTTATCCATTTAGTTCTGAAGAAAAAAAAGAAGCCCGAATTCAATATACGAAGGGCGCACCCTATTTCCTTTTTGTAGGCTCATTACATCCCAGAAAAAACTTGGCAAGATTACTGAAAGCTTTCGACATTTTTAAGTCTGGAGGCCGACCACACAAGTTGGTCATATACGGTCGCCAATTTTTTAAGACAGGAAATATTTTTGACACCCATAAGAAAATGACACATAAGGAGTCCGTTGTCTTTATAGACTCATCGACTTGCTCTGTTCCAGAAATTATGGGTGGGGCCACTGCACTTTGCTACCCTTCTCTATTTGAAGGATTTGGAATTCCGATATTGGAAGGATTTGCTGCAGAGGTACCTGTAATTACTTCAGACATTTCGTCTATGCCAGAAGTGGCAGGAGATGCAGCCTTACTTGTGGACCCCTTATCAGAATCATCCATACAGGAAGCGATGGTAACGATAACAAATGATCCGGTCTTAGCTCAAGAACTTATAACAAAGGGAAGGCATCGCAAAACATTGTTTTCTTGGGACAAAAGCGCTGATATTATTTATCAAACTCTTTCAACTTGCAATACCGATTAGACACTAAGATTATCCTCTCTTAAGTCAGGAATAGTATAATCGGGTTTCTTGCTGCCAAATCCTGAACCAGACCCACTACCCTTTCCTACAAGGAAAAAACCGATGATGCCCACAACAAATAAAACAACCGAAATCCATTGTGCTTGTGACCAATCCAGGCCAAAAAGATCATAACGTGGATTAACACGAATAGACTCTACCCAAAATCTTGCAAAAGAACTCAAAATCAAATACGTAAAAAACAATCTGCCTGGCGTCTTAAAACTGCGTCTAAACATCCATAAAATACTGAAGGCAATAATCGCAAAAGTAATTTCATATAGAGGTGTCGGATATACTGGTGGGTCTAGATGTGTGCAGAAATTTCCTACACAATCTGGAATCTTAGTACCACGCTGATAGAAGTCAGCAACATTGCGTGGATAATCATATGCCCAAGCCCAATCCGGAAAAACAAACCAATCTGGTTTAGGATTTTCATTGACAATACCCCAGTCACCGTCACCTGAAAACTGACAGCCCATACGACCGATACCATAACCGAGCAAAAGCGCTAGAGAAGCGATATCCATCATCTGTACAGGTGGAATCCCGATTTTTTTGACATATAGGAAGACAACAATAAAGGCAACTATAAGACCTCCATAAATCGTCAAACCGGCACCAGAAAATAATTGTCCAAAAGGATCTTCCCAGAAGGCATCCAAGTTCTCTAATATTGAAAAGAGTCTTGATCCTAAGACTCCAAACAGCGCCGCTATCAAGATAATATCACCTGACTTATCTGCAGGATGGACGCCTATCACTCCTCCTTGGGTCAACGGCTTATTGCTTGACATAAAGTAAGTATACGTACCGAATATCACAGCCAGCATACAACCCATAATAATATTACCCTCTGTCGAGAAGATCATAGCCGCAGGATCCTTCTTAAATAGATCGAAACTAGAATATACATAAGGAATTTTGAATCCAAGGATGAACCCAAAAATGGTATTGAAAAAAGCTTCTTTAACAGGTGAGGAAGCAGCAACCTTGACATTGAGCACTGGAATAAGCCCTTCTCTATGTTTTCTTCGCAGCTCAGACCGGATAATAAAAAAGGAAACTACAAAGACTAAGGCCAAAAAAACGCCAAAAGTCTTGAAGATAGAAGACCAGTTATCGACTGGTGTCCCTAGTATGTCGTGGAAGAAATAAGATAAATCTGGATACATGTGCTCGTGTCGAGGTGTAAAAATATCATATACTTTCAGATTACTGCACCGAACTGGTCAGCTTAAGTCTAGTAACCTTATCAGCACCTCGCCTATTAAATTGTAATTCAATGACATCCTCAGGTTGATAACTCTCTAGTATTTCCGCTAAATCTTCAGGAGATTGTACTGGCTTGCCATCTATCGCAGTTATCAAATCTCCAGCCATAACTTCGCCATTCCTAGATCGTTGTAATCCTTGTAAACCTGCTATCGCTGCCGGCAAGCCTTCGTGAACTCTCTCTATCATAGCGCCCTTAGCTCTCACCAAGGATTTTCTCACAAGCACCACTCCCATCAGAGGCTTATTAACCCGACCATACTGGATTAAGTCAGGAATAACTCTCTTGACCTCATCAACGGGAATAGAAAAACCAATGCCAGAATAGGCACCAGAGGGCGAGTAAATTGCCGTATTGACGCCTATTAATCTACCACTAGAATCTAGTAGTGGCCCACCCGAGTTACCAGGATTAATGGCTGCATCTGTTTGTATAACATCATAAATCTTACGACCGTTAGCTGCGGTGATTTCTCTTCCCAAGGCACTGACCACGCCTGTAGTTAAGGTCTGATCAAACCCAAAAGGATTACCGATAGCATAAGTAAACTGCCCAACCTTAAGATTAGACGAAGTCCCTATAGGTAGCGCCTTTATCTTGCCCATATTCTTAATCTTGAGCACAGCCAAGTCCTTACTAGGCTCATAACCAACTACTTCGGCATCGTGGCTGGTCTGGTCGGATAGCGTTACAGTAAACTTATTACCACCTTCTAGTACATGGAAATTGGTGACTATATGGCCATGATTATCCCACATAAAGCCTGTTCCTGTACCTTGAGGTATCTCTGTAACATCCATAGACCAGCCTCTCTGAGTCAAACTCGTAGTGGTAATAAAGACGACAGAAGGGGCAGCAGACTCAAATAGATCGATAACCGCTGTCTCATGAGGTCCAAATCCTCTATCTGCAGCAGTATTATGTTGTGGTTGGCTAAATGGGGTTTTTTCTGACTTAGCGTTATATTCCTCAGCAAGAAGGCCATTTTCGCTATTATCCTCTTGATTTTCAGCCGTATAACTAGGATTAGTGGCGGATGTAAGGGACTTTCCTATAACAAATGCGCCTATTACTAAGGCTACCGTGACAATTAACTGACTAAATTTCATTTGAATTGTATTGATTCTGGTTAGTTGTGGATACAAATTTAAATCGAAATAGAACAAAGGGCTCATCGGGAGCTATATATTAGACCTAAGCTAAGAGGCTATCTACAAGGAGATAACATATTATAATAATTAATATATAACAATCTACTGATTTTGTCTTTGTCAAAACTAAGCTTCGAGGTTATCTTTGTATTGTATTCAATCGGAGACACTGAAGTTCCTAGGAGTAGGGACAAAAAAAACATCGAGACGAGTCTACAGAATTCTTAGGGCGAGTCTTAATAACGAGATTGAGTTTTGTTATTTTTTTTGAGTTGGTTTTCTATAAAAAATATCGAATTTATAACAGTGTCTTTAGTTTGAACTAAGGATATGTTCATGGGATTATAATTTGCAGATGGTCGCTGGGGAGCGACCATTTTTTTTTGTGCCTATACCTAAAGTCCTTCCCCACTCTCTATACCACTCGATAAGTTCTAACTTCAATTTTGATTATTTTACAGTTGAATGGACGGACAATTAGCGAGAAGACCGAAGACTCTCTATTATGGCTTAGCACTGACACTTATAAGTCTTATAAGTGTCTTACTAGAGGTACTATCCTACCCACGACAGCTCTTCATATTGCTATTCCAATTCGCTTGTTCGTTAGCACTTTTTATATATCCTGTACTTAAATACAAACGCCAACCAAGACTCTACTTTCTGCCTCTGAAAATATATTGGATCAATTTAATCTTCCTGCTATTACTCATATGGTTTCTATACACTATTACCGGCAGAGGATACAACCAGAGTTCTAATGACTCTTTTGTAGGGTTAATTGACAAGATGGCTTCCAATCTTCCAAGATCTATTAGCACCACTATAAAATTTGCGATGGGCTACTCCATCTCCTTGATAAGTGCTACAATAATTGCCCTAGTGGTCAAGCAACCGAGTAATAAATTATAACTACTTAGACAATAACTAGTGTACATTTATCACCACCAATATTCAACATTGTTTATATTTAAGTACAACAACTAACAATGATCAACGAACAACTACTCTCGGCGACAAGACGGATGACGGACAGCCGGATCAAAGATATGATCAAACAAGTGGATCGCTACTCTAACGAAGAAGTCCAAGCAGCGAGAATCGTAGCACAAGAAAGGAACTTAGTTCAAGACTCAGAGGACGCCTACACAAGAAGTGCCTTAAACTCGACAGAGGAAACACCTCAAATTCCAATTGAATCTGAACCTCAACCAGTTCCCGTATCTTCCAATAGAGGTGAGTACGGAAAAGACCCAAAATCTAAAGGAGGTTTTTCTTATTGGTGGTTGCTATTTGTCATCTACCTCATCGTCAAGTATGGGTTAAGAGCAATGAACAACTAGGAGAATTTGACAAGATTAAAAGCTAAAGCTAGTCCTCTAATCTAAGGCATCTAAACAAAAAATAGATTCTAGCGCAAATTCTGATTCTGGCTATTTACTGAATATAGAATGCCGTTAAGCAGTGTAAAATGAAGGTACTTTGGGCTGAGCCCATTATAGATTATTTGCGCAACTGATAAACTAAGAAAAATGAAACACTTGCTTTTCATACTTATTACTGTGGCATACTCTTGTAGACCTAATACTGAAATTAAAGAAGTAAAAACTGCAGAATTCAAATTCTCGGTCTATAACAATATGCCAATATTTGAGGATGAATATCTCTACGATAAAAAACTAAAGAAGTGCATAATAGAAGAAACTGACGAAATAGACATTTATTATATCGACTGGAACAACAATGGCCAATTTAAAGAATTGGGCATAGACTATCTAGGTATAAAGTCAGAACAAGAATACAAACCCACAATCGTAAAAATTGACACTACTAATAGCTTAAGGCTAAATGGACAAGCATATGATTTGAGAATTCAAGATGGTTTAATGAATATGACCTCAGGCACTAACTCTATAGACTCAGAATTACATCTAATAACAAAATTGACTCCAATAGTATTAGAAAACGGTGACACGTTCTATCCAGAGTTCCATCAAGATACGACTGTATTATATTTTTGGGCTACTTGGTGTAGGCCTTGCATAGAAACTCTTAAAAACATCGACAATCAAAAACTCAATGATAGCGGCATTCAGCTAATTCCTATTGCTTATAACTGCTCTAATAGTAAACAATTTCTAGAAGGGAACAAGTTACCTTTCGAAGACTTAATTATTTCAGATGAAAGTGCTGTTAACTATAACATAAAGTCATTATCAAAACAATATTCTTTTCTTAAAAACAAAAAAGTTTCAAGAAAAAATGTAAATCTTAAAGAATATCATAAATGATACCTCAAAGGCCGCTAGGCAACTTACAGTAGATCTGCTAGTTCCAGTAAAATCTAAAATATGAACAACTTTCTATTCCTTCTTATCTCACTTACCTTATTGAGCATTAGCTGCAAAACTGAAGTCCAGAATGCTGGTGATTTATATACAAAGGAGGAACCATAGAAAACGTTGAAGCAATCCAAGATCCAGGCGGAGGTATATGAGATTCTGCTAAGATTTCGATAAGAGATAAATCTACCCATTGAAGGTAGGTCAAGAAATTTGTCGGCTATTACTAGTTGAATTAGAGTGAAGGCGGTCAATTTTCAGTATTTTTAATTATGCTTAAAGTTCTCAGTCTGATTTGTAGTATTTGCTTGGCAACGCAGCTTGTAGGTCAACAAGAGCAAGGGCTAAAAACTGAGAATGACTTGGGGGTCAGAGACTTAGTATCAGACGTATTTATAAAAGGTAGTTGTAGAAATGTAAGCAACATCACGTCTAAAGGAGATGCACTACAGAGCATCGGTCAGTTTTCCTCTGGTGGTAATATTATCGATCTAAGCGCAGGCATCATCTTATCAACAGGTGACATAGACCTAGCCCAAGGACCCAACAGAGGCAACGAGACAACATTTGCCTTTGATGCTATGGGCACTGATGCTGACCTAGACCAATTAGCAACAGATGACCTCTACGATATCACCGGAATAGAATTTGACTTTGTACCTCTATCGGAGAGAGTAACATTTCGTTATGTCTTTGCCTCAGAAGAATACTGTGAATTTGTAGGTACTGCATTTAATGATGTCTTCGGATTTTTTGTTAGTGGGCCTGGCATAAATGGCCCTTTTAGCAATGGGGCGATAAATGTAGCAACACTACCTGCTACAGATATCGTTGTAAGTATCAATACTGTCAATCACTTAGACAACGCCAATCTATTTATTAACAATGGTGTCAACGTCAACTCGACTGGAGATTGTGACATAATAGGACCTGCGCAGTTTCCAGAGCTTATTGAGTATGATGGATTCACCGTACCGCTGAATGCAAGTATAGATGTCATCCCTTGTGAGACTTATCATATTCGACTACTTATAAGTGATGTAGGAGACGACAGATTAGATTCAGCTGTATTTCTAGAATCTAATAGTTTTGATTTAGGAGAACCTATTAACGTCATTGCAGAAGTGCCGGGCAGTGAAGAGCCTATCGCATTTGAAAATTGTGTAGATGGACAGTTTGTGTTCGAGAGAAGAGACAACAGCAATATCTCAGAAGACCAAATAATTGAATACAGCATCAACTCTACCAGCTCAGCAATTAATGGTATTGATTATTCAGAAATTCCGATGAGTATAACCATCCCCGCTGGTGAATCTTCTGCCACCTTGCCCATCTCCATTCTAGAAGACAACATAGCGGAAGGACAAGAAAATATCAAACTAGAACTGATTTATGATTGTGACTGTATCGACCCTATCCTCAGCGAATTAATTATAGACGAAGCAACTGAATTGTCGACTCAACTTGAAGACATAGAAGTATGTAGTGAACAGCCGTTCGGCATCTCGCCAGAGATTACAGGAGGAGTAAGCCCTTATGAATTTCTGTGGAGCACAGGTGCAGATAGAGCTACTCTGAGTCAAACTGTAAACTCACCCACGCAGTATATTGTCACTGTCACAGATTTTTGCGGCACCACCAGTTTGGCCGATATTGAAGTGAACATTCAAAGCCTCCCTTCCGCTACCTTGTCAGGCACTTTTAATTTATGTGAAACTGTCACTTCTGGCATCCCCGTAATATTAGAAGGCAACCCTCCTTGGCGATTGGAATACAGCATAGATGGTATCCAACAAGAATCTATAGATTCTATTCTAGAAGTACCTTTTTTCTTAAGCACACCTATCAAAGGGACTTATGAACTGACGGCATTCAGCGACGCTTATTGCACAGGAACAGCACTTGGTTTCGCTATAATTGAAAGTAATTTTATTGTCGAGACAGCCGTTAGCCCGCCCTCTTGCATTAATAGTGCTGATGGTAGTATTGCAGTTACCCAGTTAGAGGCCATAGAACCCTTCACTATAGAATGGAGTGTCGACACAGAGGATGATCTTTTTCTTGACAACCTATCCGAGGATACCATTTTACTTCGCATCATAGATGGTAATGATTGTTCCTATGAAGAAGTCTTTGTCTTGAATGCCAAGTCAGATAATCTTATTGAATGTGCCTCTATTTACATACCCAATATCTTCTCCCCTAACAATGATGGCATCAATGATGTCTTCTCGATATTCTATGGCGACGACAGCGGCATTGCCAATATACTTTCATTGCAGATCTATAATCAATGGGGTGAATTAATGTACAATAAAGTCAACTTCTTGCCCGACAACAATGGTGACATAGGATGGCGGGGTGACTATAACACAACTTCAATTCAATCCGACGTATATGTCTACAAAGTGAATATTGCCTTTGAAGACGGTAGCAACTTAATACTCAGTGGGGAAGTGACAATAATTTTATAATATTATAGAATAGGATCTCTTTTCTACACTCTACTCGTAACGTTCATCTATCCAATACTCACCTCTACCCCTTAAGCTTTGACTGCACAAGCGCATTATCTTGTTGCTTCAATGAATTAACATAAGTCTCATCTCTAAATATCAGTGAAGAATCATCCTCGACTTTTCCACTCACATTCCCCCCACCCTGCAATTTGACATATGCATCGTCTATAAGGTCTACTTCTAGATCATAAACATAAAACTCTTGACCGTGCACAGCAGAATCATCCTCGTTTTTGATGATAGCTTTTGTCGCTTTGCCACGTAGAGAGATGAGGGCATCATGTTCTGCATTGAGCTTTAGCTCAGTTCCTTCATACTCTAAGTCAACTTCGCTGCCATACCCGACATGCATATCTAACTTGCCAGTTATAGCGCCTGCCGTATATACCTTTGAGTGGCCTTTGACATTGAGTACTAGCTCGTCTTTACCTAGTGTACCAATCGTCAATTTCATCTTTTTATAAATGCGCTGATCACCCACTCTATAAAAATATACGGCATCACCATCGTCAATTTTCACTTCATCGAGATTGCGTTTGTCTGCAGTTACACTTATCGCTGTCGTCGTCGGGTCTAGTGTGTAGATCTTATAATCGCCCCCATTGAAATTCAGTATGTTGCTATTATAAGACTCGGCCAATACTTTAGATTCTGTATAGGCATCCCTACCTTCATCCTCGTGATAAATTGTCATATTATTCTTAGCGACAACCATACCTATAAACATACATATTGTGATAGCAAAGCATAGCCCTATCAATAATTTATTTGAAGTTTTCATAGTCTTAATTTTTAGTTTCTTGAGATAGAAAATGCTTGTCTATAAGTTGTTTGAGCTCTTCCATATCGATACCCAACAGTTGCATCTTATGCAAGAATACTGGTAGTTCTGTTTCTATAAACTTTTGGCGTTGCATGGTTTTAATATTTTGAGAAGCGCCAGGAGATACAAAATATCCGATGCCCCTTTTGTTTTGAATAACACCCGCCTCCTGCAGATAGGAGTAGGTACGCATAACTGTATTAGGATTAACTTCAATAGTAGCTGCAAGCTCTCTCACTGAAGTTATCTTCTCACCTTCTGGCCACGCAAGCGTCATTATATTTTCGCATATATGATCAGCGATCTGCAGATAGATGCTTTGATTCTTTTTAAATTCCATCTAAGCTTGCTTTTCTTTTAATTTGAAATAACTGACCACAGTAAAAAATAAGGGCACAAACACGAACCCTAAAAACCTAGCTATATTTTCCATCATTCCTTCTACTTTAAATTGAAAGGTAGGATCAGGATCTACAGTCAGACCTTCCGCTAACGCAAAGCCTGAATAGAGCTCATTGAAAAATATGCGATGCATAATAAAAAAGACAGCCACTGTGCCAAAAGCAAACAACAAGGCGCTGACGACAACTTTAGGTGCCACATATCGATTATACCAGATGCCAAACATAAATACGATAGGATGCACGATCCAGTAAGCCATTAGGCTATCGCTTAATAATTCAAAAACTTCACTATTGCCTTTATACAAAATGAAAGAAGAAGAAATAAGATACACGAGTAAAAAAACTAAAAGGCACAACAGTGGGAACAACAAAAAAGTATAAGTCCATCGTGTAACCAACTTTTCTAAAGTACTGGCTGGGATACCTAAGAAATGCACCCGTCCTGCTGCAGATTTAAATTCCCAAAAAATAATTGTCGTCAATAATAAGCCGCCAACTAAGAGTGAAAAATTAAATCTAGTCACCAAGAAAAATTCTGGAAAAAAACCTCCATCATATGCATATGACACCATCAAGAGTATTAAGACTATAAAGACCGCCACTATGCCAAGCACAATCGGCTTACGATACACTATCGCATCCCGCTTCATCAAGCGTATTAATCTATTTATATTGAATTCCATAGTTTCTATTTTTTAAAAGTGTGCATTGATTTTTTGCTGATCTTCTATCACAGCATTGAATAAAACCTCTAGATCAATCTCAGATGGCTCACCACTTGTATTAGGCAAAAGATGGAGATAACCGCCTGCTACTCTATCCGTATATAAGGACTCCGCTACCACCTCAGCATTTAGCCGTGTTTCAAAAGTCAACTTGTCCTCTAACTCAGCCACCGATTGATTGAATAGAATCTTGCCGCCTTCGATAATAATTACAGACTCCAGCAATTGATTGAGGTCTCTAATCTGATGGGTAGAAATGATCACGATTTGGTCAGTTCTGAATTCTGTCAACATCGCTTTTCTAAACTGTCGCTTAGAAGGGATATCGAGCCCATTGGTTGGCTCATCCATCAGTAGGTATCTGCAATTGGACGCTAGACCAAAGGAGATGAGGACTTTCTTTTTTTGACCATAGGACAGTTCAGACAGCTTAGATCTAGCATCAACTTCAAAGCCCTCTAGTAGCCGATTGAACTTGTCGTTGTCATACTTTGGATATAAGGGGCCATAGGCTTGCACAAAGGCCTTAATAGCTATGGACGGTAGTTCATATTCTTCTGAGAGAAAGAATATATCCTCTAGCATAGCCGCTTTGCGATCTGAAGACAGGGCACCTCCGACTGTTATGGCTCCTTGTTGCGGGAAGAGAACACCTTGGATGAGCTTAAGTAAGGTAGACTTACCTGTACCATTTTTTCCCAATAGACCATAGATCCTTCCTTGCTCTAACTGTAGATCGAGACCTTGGAATAGCTGCGGTTTTCTGGGGTACCGGAATTGTAGATTGTTGATTTGTATCATAGTGTACTAGTGTGTTAGTACACCAAATATATGATACAATTTTCTTTACCTCCAAATTTTAACCGTATTTTCTTGCAAAACCCCTTATTTCATTGAACCTTCAAAGTAAAATCACGTTGAAAATTTCATATTAAAACAGAACTTATGACACAAAAGAAAGTACTAAGCAGACTTGTTGAGGGCAATGAAAGGTTTGTCGCAGATATGCTTAAAGGCAATCTATCAGATGCCAAAAGACGAAAAGTATTAACTAAAGGCCAGAATCCATGGGCTATCGTATTGAGCTGTGCAGACAGTCGTGTAGTACCTGAGATGGCTTTTGACACAGGCTTAGGAGAACTCTTTACAGTAAGAGTTGCTGGAAATGTAGCCAATGCGTCTTCTGTTGCGAGTATAGAATATGCAGTAGCACACTGCGGATCTAAGGTTATCGTTGTTATGGGTCACCAGAGTTGTGGAGCTGTAACTGCTGCAATGGCCGGAGGAGATAATGGATATAATATCAACCACCTCTTAGCACACATTTCACCTGCTATAGCTGCTTCTCGATCTAAGGCTTCCGTCAATGCAGTTGTCAAGAAAAATGCGATGATGGTAGCTGAAGAATTGATCAACAGATCGACTATTATTAGAGAAGCGGTAATGAAAGGCAAAGTCCTTATCGTTCCTGCTTATTATAATCTTGATAGTGGTAAGGTAGATTTCTTATAGATCCATTACACAAGATTGAGTAATATAAAAAGGCTGTCCCCGCGGGCAGCCTTTTCTATTTAAGCCATAAAAAAAACCCAGGCAGCATAAGCTGCCCAGGTCTAATTCTAATTTCTATTCTACTTCGGACTTTAATCTATAACCAATACTTTCTTGGTCACTGTCACCCCTTCTTTTTCTACCTTAAGCACATAGCTACCAGCACTAGTCGCTGACATATCTATAGATTGCGTGAGGTTGTCAAGCTGATATGTATTGATGAGATTGCCTTGACCATCATAGAGCTTTGCTGCCCCACCCTGCATAGCTGAAGGTATCTCTAGTTGGAGCCTACTGCTCTTATTGACAGGATTAGGATATACAGCGACCTTGTCAGGATCCATATCCTTGAGGTCGACGCCTTTATTAAAGTCGCTATCTTGTATGTGTTTAATAACCTTCCCCACTTGATCTAGACGCATATCGCCGACAAAAGAAAAAACCATCAGGCCCTCTTCAGCGGTTCCGATACCGACAACCTCTCTCACCACATCTCTTGACTCATCTACATAGAGTCTAAACTGCCCTTCTTTATCATCCACGCTGAGTAACTCTTCGTAGTCTCTAGAGATGACTTGGAGACCTTGATCAAATTGTGATCTTGCAGCAGGTAATTCCTTGCCCACAACCATCTGAAAACCTGTAATAGAACCAATAAATTCTTTCATCTCAGCTAACTCCTGATCATCACCCTCGACATCCATGTCTATACTGTTAATCAACTGAAACATTTTTCCAGTGACATTGATATTGGTAGAATTCTTATCCTCTACGAGATACTGAAAATGGTCATCAATTACATTTTGAGCTGATACTGTGAAGCTCATAAGAAGGGAAAACGTAAAAAGTGCTATTTGTTTCATTGTTTGAATTTTGAATGTTTTAAACTAATAATAAACCTAATAACTGGTACCACAAACAAGACTCAACTGGATCTACAGATGTTACGGAAATCTTAAGAATACACCCATTTTCTCTACGAATAGACTTCGGTCATCGATAAAAAAAGCTATTAACAGTTCTGTATCTTAGCACTATAAGAAGAAAAAAGAAGTCGTGAGTCAAACCGAAAAAGCACATCTGATAAAAATCAGTGACCAGCTATACAAGGCCTCTCAGTCTATACGGATATTGAGAAATGTAAACTGGCACTCCTCGGTAAGAGAGGAGTTCTTTGCCAAGGGAGAGCAATCTCTTCCGCAAGTAGAATACCCAGTAATAGAAATCGC